>JBKQVI010000028.1:0-5311 GCA_052139985.1 Terriglobia bacterium | reverse complement strand
GATTTCATCAGCACTACGGACGCGAAAACATTCTCCCTCTCCTGTAGCACACGGAGCAACTTCGTTTGCAACTCCAGTGGAATCTCTCCGATTTCGTCCAGAAAAATGGTGCCACGGTTCGCCACTTCGAAGCGGCCAATGCGTTGTGCGATGGCTCCCGTGAATGCGCCTTTTTCGTGTCCAAATAATTCACTTTCAAGCAAGCCTGTGGGAATGGCTGCGCAGTTAAGTTTGACAAATGCCTTCGACCGCCGAGGACTCAAATCATGAATAGCGCGTGCAACCAACTCCTTCCCAGTTCCCGTTTCGCCGAAAATCAGCACCGTCGAGTCGGTCGGCGCCACACTTTCCAAGCGCTTTAGGGCCTGGCGCAGAGAAGCGCTGCTTCCGATGATTTGACCAAAGTTCATCTCTGAACGAATTTCATCCTCCAAATACACTTTCTCATTGGAGAGTTGGTCCTTCAGCTTCTGAATCTCGCCGTAGGCAAGGGCATTCTCGACGGCAAGGGCAATCTGGTTGGCAACTTGGATCAGGAAATCTACATCGGCCCGGGCGAAGGAATTATCCTCTCGGCGACCGAGGCCCAAGAGACCGAGGACACGATTCCGGCTGACAAGTGGCAGGACGCAGCCGGTTTTGAGACCCTCAGCAAGGGCCGCCTCATCCTTCAGTCCCAACTGAAGTACGTCCGACGCATTGCCGCTCCAGGGCTTGCCAGTGCGGAAAACATAACCCCCAAGCGACCCCTCCATCGATGTCAAGTACTCCTCTCGAATCGATCCTTTACCCTCTGGAAAATCGAGCACGAAGGTCTGCAACATGTTCGCCTCCGAGTCCAACAAAAAAACGCCCACCAGATCGCATTGCATGACTCGCCGGACACTTGCCGAGATGGCACGCAGGAGGTCGCGGAGCTGCAAATTTGAGACAACCTGATTGGTGACTTCGAGGAGCAACTGCAAGCGGTCTTCTGCTTGTTTGCGCTTGTCAATATCGGTAATCGTTCCGTACCATCTGACGATCTTTCCCTGCTCGTCGCGATTCGGTACAGCGCGAAAGAGAAACCAACAGTACTCCCCATCGAAGCGCCGGAAGCGTGCTTCCACTTCACCCGGCTCCCCTGAAGCAAGCAATGCCAGCCATTTGTCCATCAGCCTCGCGAGGTCTTCGGGGTGAATGGTGGTCTTCCACCCCCAGCCGTGCGCCTCTTCCGGCGAGAGACCTGTATAATCGTGCCATCGTTTGTTGAGGAATTCGGCGGAACCGTCGGGTAGACTACACCACGCCATCGTCGGGATGCCATCGATCATCACCAGTAGTTGTTCTTTCGAATGGTTCATCTCTTCGAATGCTCCCCGATGTGGTTGCGGGCCAGTCGCTGCTTACTAGTGACCCTAGTTTAGCTTGAAATGGAGACCCGGTACAAACGGGGCAACCAGAGATACCAGTGATGGGGTCAACCATCATTGCAGTTTCGATTTCCCTAAGAGCAACGGCAAGGCACGGAGAGTACCTACAGATTCAGGGTCGTAAGGGTCATATGCGTTTCGGAATTCGGCCCGTGGGCGGCGTTGGAGAGCAGCGGCGACAAAAAGGAAATGCTGCGCTCGTAGACAGCGAACGCAGGCCTCCGCACAACCCAAACCGGATTGTGCCTGAAAAACGTCCTTTTACACCCGAATCCAAGCCGTCTCCGCCCACTGGCTTTTCTCGCGTGCAATCCCACTCAACAAAGACAAAGTGGCGCAGAACCACTTGACCTGCATTTTCGAGCTCAATCATCTGTGAAAACCTGCAAGGTAATCCTCAATCAAATCGGCGGGGCTGGAGCGCCGGCAAATTATTGTCGGTCCAAAGCGCAGCGACGAGCCAGCGCTCCAGGGTGGTGGAGGGAGTTGAGGCGGGGGTTTTAAGGAAGGTCAAGCTGGGAAAGAGAGAAGGTCTCGATCAGCGAGTTGTGCTTCCAACGGCCGACGCCATGAGCTCAGTGGCCGCCCGTAGCTTCGGAGAATCGGCCTCCGTCATGCGGCCGACGTCGCCGTACTTGAACGCGCCGCCACTTGCCCATTCCACCACCTCGCCGATCGCTTGCTTCTTGGTCGTGGCGACGCGCCGTGCCGCCGTCAGGAATTCATTCCGAAGCTGGTTGAATCCCGAGCCAGCGGCCGAACCGTTCCCGTTGTTCTGCGCAGGGGGCGAGGCGACCCCGTTGGCGGGTGGCTTGGCAGATCCATTCCCGCCATTCGGGTGAGTGCTGTTCTCTGCGGGCGCAGGTTTCGTCGAGGGTTGTGGCGCGGGAGCGCTGGGGATCGCATCGGAGGAAGAACCTGCCGCGGTGCCTTCGCCGATCGGGCTACCATTTACCGACGCCGGGTAGAACTCCGCCGCAACCTCCGGCGCTTGCTCCTGCTCGTCCTCGACGACCTCAAAGACCTTGCCACTCGACCCGAGCAGTTTTCGAGTTTCGGCGAACAGCCGGGCGTTCTCCGTCAGGTTGGCGATGAGTTTTTGCATGTCATCGCCTTCGACCTCCAGACCGAGCGCCCAGATGGATGAAGTCTTTTTCCTCTTTTCCTTGCGGTCGAAGTACGTGGCCTCCTCCGGGCGAACCGTTAGCTTGGCCGTGATTCCGGCCAGGCGACCGCCCGTGAATGTTTGGATCTCCTGCAAGGCGGAGTGAATCTGGCGAATGGATCGGTAAGAGCACGTGTGGATGCGGCAGACACTCCCGAGGCGCGGGAAGTCCGCCAACACGAAGCGCAGATCCCCACCTGGCTTGCACTGGCCCGCCGTAAGCTCCGGGCATCCGCTGCCACAGGTGGTCCAAGGCTGACCGCCGGGCCTCTCAGCCGTGCGCCGGGTGGCCGAGGTACCGTCGCCCCAGCACTTCCGCTCGGTGGCCGTCCACCAAGCGTAGGAGCTGGGGAAGACATTCTCGATGTCGTCGTCGATCAACATAATGTGGAGTTCCCGGCACTCCTCTCCGTAATGCTCGGTTAGTTCCGGATCGACTTCCCACCCGACCCTATTGGTCGACTTCTTCTTGCGCAGGAAAACAAAGTGGTCGAGCTTGGTGGGATGGTGGCAATCTGCATTGGGTGGCAGCCCGATGGAGACTTTGGTGGATACGGACAGCCGCTGGATGACGCGGCCGTCTTGGTCGTGCGTGACACCAATGATCATAGGGATTCTCCTTTTCAACCAGGTTTTGGCCGGCACGCCGTGCCGGCAGGTGAGAAGCGAAGGCAGGGCGATGCCAAGTCAGGACATTTCCACGCAGCCCGGTATGCGAACGAAGCTCTGGTTTGGAGCCTAACCGACACACGGCCGGTTTTGTGGGCTCTACGCTGAATGACCAGAGGAAAGGTGAGGATTTTTGAGGGGCGGAGGCAGGTCGTGCGGCGGATGCTGAGCGGTTGAGATAAGTGTCAGGCCATTCGGTTCACGTGCTCAGCCAGCACATTCATTAGCCGTGCGGCAACATCAATGAGCTTGCGCCTGGTGTCGAGGTAGCGTAGTTCTTCGGGGAGCCAGGCCTTTGACCGCGCGGATCGACCCAGCCATGCCAAGTATCCAACCATGCCTTCGGGAACGAACCAGGCAAGGGTGACCGACGCGTGGCAGTCGAACCCCAACTGATTCGTCCACTCATAGCCGAGTGCCTCAAGGAACTCGCTAGAGGCTTCCAAGTGGTTCCAGAACTTCATCGCCCCGATGTCTTCGAGTCGACCGCTTGAGTAGTCAACTCTTTCCAGTAGCAGGGCCAGCTCTTCCAGGCTCACCTCTAGGCGAACTGGGCGGCCAGTCTCCAAGTCTCGGATGGCATCGCGCCACTGACAACTGGGTTGTCGTTCCAGGCGTGCCAGCGCATGCTTCACCGCCAGGTCGATGGGCGGAGCGACGGTCAGGCTGTGCTGGCCGGGCAGATCCAGACAGGGCAACAGATCAAACAATCTCATGTCCACCTCCTGTAGGGTATGGGTATTAACTCGCTTACTGTCAGAAGGACATTCCTTCTGGTTCGGAGTCGCGACCGCAGGCGTATGCAATGCTCCGCGATCCCTCCGAACATCTTCCGTATCACGTAATGTAGGTTGGTTCATGATTCCCGCCGCATTCGCAGAGGCGCATTCCCACACGTTCTCCAACACATCGAACAGCCCTAAACCATTGGGGGACTTCCGAGCTAATTCGTGCGCGTGGTTCCCGCTGTTCCACACGAACCAGTCGTCAAGCATTTGTAGGTTTGCACGGTCGTAAGCGCCGACAACCTGAAGATCTCACCACAATCCAACACTACGTGCCGATCTCGCCGAGGTTGACGTAACGGGCCTCGGTGTTGCCGCAGGGCGGCGCTGACTTCCCACCGCAATCTTTCGAGGCCGACTTGTTTACCCAAAAAGAGAATCTCGACGGGCTGGCCGCGATCAACTGCGAGTCGATCGACAGGGGGAAACCATTGAATCTCCATCGCCCATCGTACTGGACATGGACAGCACCGAGATTCCGGTGTACGGTCAGCAGGAGAAGAGCGCCTACAATCGGCACTCCGAATCCACCTGCTATCACCCGCGGCTGCTGTTCAATTGTGAAGGGTACCGTCTCGGGGCCAAGCTATGAGCGCGGCGCGGTTCCGCTTCTATGCCGAACTGAACGATTTTCTCCCTGAAGAAAACCGAGGGAAGGAGCTCACGCGTTATTTTAGTGTCAGCGGTTCAGTGAAGGACTTCGTGGAGAGTTTCGGCGTGCCTCATACAGAAGTGGACCTCGTGCTTGCCAACGGCAAACCAGTCGACTTCTTTTATCAGGTCGGTGATGGAGACCGCGTGAGCGTGTATCCCGTCTTCGAGTCCTTGGACATCTCGTCGGTCTCACGCGTACGCCCAGCGCCACTGCGAGCGCTGCGATTCCTATTGGACGTGCATGTCGGACGGCTGGCGGCCTATCTGCGCATGGCGGGGTTCGATGCGCTCTACAGCAACCAAGCCTCTGATCCTGAGCTGGCTGCTATCGTGTCGCGCGAGGGACGGGTGTTGCTCACCAGGGATCGTTACCTCTTGATGCGAACCGCTGTGGATCGTGGCTATTGGGTTCGCTCCACCGAGCCGAAACAGCAACTGCTGGAGGTAGTCAAGCGGTTTGACCTCGCCGGGTCCATGCGGCCATTCACACGCTGCCTTGACTGCAATACCCTCCTGGAGGAAGCTAGCCGGGAATCCGTATTAGAGCGGTTGCCGCCCAAGATTATGGACAAGGAGGTCTTTCGCGTTTGCCCGAGCTGCCAGCGCGTTTACTGGGAGGGATCGCA
>JBKQVI010000027.1:0-2757 GCA_052139985.1 Terriglobia bacterium | reverse complement strand
CCACAAAGAGAAAGCTGCTGTGGAACGGGCCGGGGATATGCACGGTTGCCCACACTACCGCCATCCACACCACCGACACCGACAGAACGAACCACCGGCTGCGGCGGGCGGCCAGCACCGATGCCGTCAGAAGCCACAAGGCAATGGTCAGCGCCGCTGCCAGCAGGGAGGGACGCTCCCATGGCGCAATCAGCTCCCGATGAGGCACCGACAGAACGCCCAGGGGGAAAGGCAGGAAGTAATTCCACACCCGCCCAATTCCAAGCACCAGATAACCGGCCGCGCCTAAGCCCGCGCGCTCATACTGAGGCACATGCATGTCGGGCGCCGGACGCACCGTAAAGTAGCAAACCAGCAGGGCCACGCCAAGAATCGCGGCCGATATCCAGAATCGCCACTCCCTCAGGCGGCCAACCGCAACTTGCAGGCTGGGCTCCGGAGCCAGCCAGTAGAACCAGACGAAGATGCCCGCGGCGACAGGGATGGCAAAAACGTGGGCGTTGACGGCCAGCGCCAGCAGTACCATCGCCTGCCAGTGCCGCGGCCGGCCAGCAAGCAGGCACCGAGCAGCGCCAACCAGCAGCACCGCCGCCAGCATGTAGCTGCGCGCGACCACTCCCATGTAAAAGAACAGTGACACGCTGAAGACCGACATGACCCGCATCGCCAGCGGCATTCGCCGTTCTGAAAGCACCAACCAGGCCATTGCAAGGGACAGGACATAGTTCACAACCTGCATCCACACCAGGCTTGCGGACAAATGCGCCGGTAGGTAGATCAGCAGGTACCACAAGGCCGGATGGCCCTCGTAGCGTAAATGCTGGACCAGTTCCAGCAGATTCCCGCTGTCCCGCGCGATCAGCCACGCCTGCGCCTCGTCGACGTACATTTCGTGTTGGCTCGTCACGAGAGCCAGCAGAACGGCGAACAGCCCCATGAATGCGTAGGTCGCGGCGCTTTCGCCAGACACTTGAACCGGGCGCGGCGTCTGTTGCGCGTCGGTTTTGGACTCCATGCGTGTCTCTCCCGCACAGAGTCTACCCACTCGATTTTTGCGAACTCAAGGCTACGCGAACATTATTTTCCAGTTTGCAGCGAAGTTTTCCTGGTCCCTCGAACAGTGCATCACCAGCACCACCCAACTCCCGCAGCTCATGTGGCGACTGTGGCGGGTGTTTGTCTTCACTTCGCCGGCCCGCACCAATTCGGCGGCCGAGCAGACAAGCACAGTTCGTAACGGGCTGGTTTTGGATACATTTTCTTCGCAATACTCCCCTCGAAGCGAAAATCTTTTCGTCCGAATACGCCACCTTTTGTGGTAATCTTGGCCACGCGCCCGGAGAGCGCTCCTATTTGTAAATCTTGATGGTTGTGGACCATCGTGGAGGTGGCAGTGCCTCTGCTCTTGCTGTTGGCCGTTGTGCTTCCGCTTGTTGCTCTTTTTCTCGTTCGGTGGCTTGTCGCCCTGTTCCGGCCGAGCAGGCGGTCTTGGGCCTCCCTGGTAGGCCGACTGCGCCCCGATTGGACTACCCGTGAACTGAACGACTGTTTCGAATGGGACAGGTGTATTGTCGAGACCCCGGAAAATATATGGGAGATCATGAAAGGCCCCAAGGGCCTGTGGGTGATGTACTGCAATGCCGCGGTTATGCTCGAAATGGTGGACTATACGGTCCGGCATGGTACGAACGTAGACCGGGGTCTGGTGGATGGCATACGCAGCGCCGCTTCTAGCATTCGCTCGTGCGCCTTAAAGGCTCTAGGGCACTACGCGGTCACGTATGCGTGGGACACGATTTACGACAATGCTTTCCTGGCAGCCTCACACTATCTGGATGTGATAAGACGCATGCAGGAGTTGCTGTTGGCAGCCGGCCTCGTGGAGGAATTCATGGCCACGTAGGCCTGTCCGAACCTTGAAGCCCGCATTTCCTTTTTGATTCATCACTCTGAAACCTCAAAGTGTCGCAATCGTCAATGTTCTTAGTACGCGATCTGTGTATTGCCAGCGTATGTAATATTCCCTTTCTTGAGGTGTTCCCTATCAGTGCGATCGCCGTCTGGGTTCGTGCTTTTCAAGCTTGGGCATTTGCCGCTTCATAAATTCGTTAAACAGGGGTACGGTGAAGGCCGTCTCGCCGTGGCGCTGACTCCAGACCATGCCTTTGTTGATCAACTGCTGTCGCACTGTCGCGACGGCTCTGGCCTCGACTCCAAGCATGGCCGCAATGTCGCCGGTTTGGTACGGACCTGGTCCGAGTTCCGCCATCGCGCGAAGATACTTCTGCTGAAGCGGGGTCAAACGATCGAAGCGAACGCGGAAGAAGTTGGCATCCAAGTGGGCGATGACGGCCGGGGTGGCTTCCTGAACATGGCCGCGCTGGATCGGGCTCTCGGGTGCGGAGTTCCACACATGAAAGCCCCATTCCTGAATGAAATAGGGATAGCGCTCCGTCACGCGCAGGATTTCATCAACCGCATCGTCTTCAAAATCTACGCCTTCGTTCTTCGCTGGGTGAACCAGCGCCGCGCGGGCGGATGGAGCGTCGAGCTGGCCCACTTCAGGATAGGTGAAAAGGCGCTCGGCATAGGATTTTGCATTGCCGGCAAGGGCGGCAATCTGCGGCAGTCCAGCCCCGACAAAAAACAACGGAAGATTGCGCTGCGCGACCTCGTGGCAGGCAACAATGAGCGAGGCCAGTTCCTCGGGCGAGAGATACTGCACTTCATCGAGGAAAATGCCGCCAACGCAGAGAG
>JBKQVI010000026.1:0-17128 GCA_052139985.1 Terriglobia bacterium | reverse complement strand
ACACCCCCAAGGCAAAAATCCCAGCCCTCGCCCCCTTGGGGGAGAGGGTGGACCGCAACCCGCGCCTTCACCAGCGGGGGCGGGACGGGTGAGGGGGTCCAATACCGAGCGTGCTCAACCCAACGTCTCCGCTAGCGACCACCCCATGGCCCCTACTTTTTCCACAAACAGCTCCGGCGCTTCGAGAACCCTGCCGTTGGAAATTCGCAGCACCGTATATCCCAGGGCTTTCAGGTACGTATCCCGTAGCGCATCTCTGCTCGCCTGGCTCGGCTGCCCATGCACACTGCCGTCAAGCTCGACGATCAGTCGCCGCTCGGGGCAACCAAAGTCGGCAATGTACGGTCCCGCAGGATGCTGGCGGCGGAACCGGAATCCCTTTGACCTCAACTTGCGAAGCAAATGCCACGCGGCTTGTTCCGCTTCCGTGGACGAGCGACGAAGCTCGCGGGCTTTGTCAGTCTGTCCCGTTGTGCGGGCGAGGGAGCGCGTCTTCCGGTAAGGATGTGGAGAACTCACGGTTTTGACCCCCTCACCCCCACGACAAGCAAGGCGTGGGGCCCCCTTCCCGCCCCGGCTGATGAGAACGCCGGATGCGAGCCACCCTCTCCCCCAAAGGGGCGAGGGATGGGAATTAGCGTCTCGCATCGTCTCTTCATCTAGCCTTGCCGTCGCACAAATGTAGAAACTCCAGGTGCCGGCTGGAAGCCGGCGCCACGGCTCAAATCAGGACAGCACCCGAACTCTCCCCAGCTTGCGGCTAGGTGCGAAAACCGATATTCTTATTTCCGCTGAATTCACACGCAGGCCTTGCCAATCGTCGCCGCCTCGGAACGAGAAGCCGTCGCATGAAGAGAGTTCTGATTCTTCACTACCATGAAATCTGGCTGAAAGGTGGGAACAAGAATTACTTCCTCAGCCGGCTGCGTGACGCTGTCCGCCAAAGTTTGGCGGACCTTCCGGTAGCAACTCTGAAAGGTATCTCCGAACGTTTGATTCTCACTCCCGGCGATGACGCGGCCCTTCCGCTCATCATTGAGCGCTTACGGCGGGTATTCGGCGTCGCTTACATTGCCGTGGCGCGAGAGGTGCCAAGCCCCCTCGAATCGTTGGGACCGGCAGCATGCGAGATGATGGCCGAAGCGAACCCTCGCAACTTCGCCGTGCGTGTCAAGAATGCGGACTCGGCATATCCGATGAATTCCATGGAATTGGAGCGCGAACTGGGGCGGATGGTGCTGGACCACCTCCGCGCCAGAGAGCCGGGCGTGCGCGTCAAGCTCAACAACCCTGAGGTGACCTGCCAGGTGGAGATTGTGCCCGGGAAGGCGCTGATCTACGCCCAGAGGGTGGAAGGTCCCGGAGGCCTGCCCGCAGTCACCAGCGGGCGATTGGTGGCGTTGCTTTCCGGCGGGTTCGATTCCTCGGTGGCAGCCTATAAAATGATGCGACGAGGCAGTCACGTCACTTTCGCGCATTTCTTCGGCATTCCTTCGCCCTCGCGCAATTCCTCTACGGGTGTGGCGGAAGACCTGGTGCGCACGCTCACGCCCTATCAATTCACCTCGCGCCTGTATCTGATTCCCTTCGATGCCATTCAACGGCAGATCGTGGCAGGCGCCCACGAAAGCTACCGGATATTGTTGTACCGCCGCATGATGGGGCGCATCGCGCGGGAGCTCGCGTGCGCAGAGCATGCCCTGGGTCTCGTCACCGGCGACAGCGTCTCCCAGGTGGCATCACAAACACTGCATAACCTTATGGCCATCGATCAGGGGCTCGATTTGCCCGTCTATCGCCCCCTCGCCGGCGACGACAAGGCGGAGATTCTTCGGTTGGCGCGGCAGATCGGTACGTATAAGATCTCCTGCGAGCCTTTCGAAGATTGTTGCCCGCGTTTTATGCCGCGCTCGCCCGCGATTTTCGCCCACCCGAAGGAACTGGACGAGGCGGAAGGCCGCCTGGATATCGACGCCCTGGTTCGCTTGGGCCTGGAGGGCGCCACTTGCATTGATTACAAGTTCGAGCGGGGCGAAGTGACGGCGCACGAAGGTTCTCTACGCCGGCTCGACCATCATCTGGCGAGGAAGAAAACTCCCGAAGGGCAACCGGCTGCCCAGAAAGCAGCTTCCAACTGAGGTTGTGGTCCGCCCGCATGCCGGACAGGAGTGGGACGCAGAAGGGACGAGTTACACTCCCGGCACCGTTTGCACTGCTTATCGATGCGCGTTGACGCCTCTTGGATCGCTTCCTATAATCATTTACGGTGCACGGAGTCCTCCTATGATTAAGAAAGTCCTCGCCATTCCGCTGGTGCTCTGCGCGCTCGCAGGGTGGCTCCTGGCGCAAGAGTCAAAGTCCAGCGCGCCTCCGAGCACGGCGCAAACTCCTACCAATCCCTCAGTCATCCATGTTCCAGTTTACCTGGTCAACGTGCCCTTGACGGTAACCGACAAGAAGAATCGCTTGGTCATCATGATGACCAAGGATGACTTCAACCTTTTCGAAGACGGCAAGCCGCAAAGCATTCAGTATTTCAGCCGCGAGACCGATTTGGCCCTGCGCATCGGCCTGCTCATTGATACCAGCAATAGCATTCGCGACCGCCTGCGGTTTGAACAGCAAGCGGCCTCCGATTTTCTTTCCGATACGATCCGCAGGGGAAAAGACCAGGCTTTTGTGGTGGGTTTCGACGTGGAGCCACAACTGGTCCAGGATTATACGGACAACGTCGAGAAACTTACCGGCGCGATCCGCGGCCTTCAGGCGGGGGGCGTGACCAGCCTCTACGACGCAATTTACTTTTCCTGCCGGGAGAAACTCCTCTTTTTCCCGCCTCCCGAGCCTTACTTGCGCCGCTTGATCATCATCATCAGCGATGGTGAGGACAACCGGAGCGAGCACACGCGAGAGGAAGCTCTCGCCATGGCGCAACGGGCCGAGGTGACGATTTTTGCCATCAGCACCAATCGCACCGGGGCCGAGCAGCGTGGCGATAAGGTGCTCAAGCGGCTGGCGGAAGAAACCGGCGGGCGCGCCTATTTCCCGTTCGAGGCCAGTGACTTGGGAGAGGAATTTCGAGCGATTGGACGCGATTTACGCACGCAGTTCCTGCTCAGCTACACTTCTTCGGATACCGCTCGCGACGGGACCTTCCGGCACATTTCGATAGAGCCCGTGAACAAGAGCCTGCACGTTCGCGCCAAGACGGGTTACTTCGCGCCTTCTCAATAGCTCACAGTCTAACGCCGACAGCTATATTGGGTTAAGGAGCTGTAAGCTAACCTTGCGGCGCATAGTATCCGCGCCGGGCGTCAACCTTGGCATTCCCCACGCGAACTTTGACTGCGATCTTGCGGAAGCTTCCGTCGAGTTTCGAGTTGGAGGGTGTGTACCCCAGTAAATACTGGGTGCGAAGTTCTCGGGCGATCTGCTGGAACGCCTCTGAGGTGTCTTTTGTGTTCTTTGCCTGGATTACGCGGCCTCCCGTTTCGTCTGAGAGCTTGTGCAACACCGACTCGCCGCCATATCCCAGCCCCCGCCCGCTGTAGAATGCTCGATCGCTGATATCGATTGCATAGATGATGACGTCCGATTTTTGCGCCGCCTCGAGTGCCGTCTCCAGCTTGACTTTGCTTCCCTGGTCTTCACCATCCGTCAGAAGAATGAGAACCTTGCGGCCTACTTCGTTCTTGAGCAACTCCCGCGACGACAGGTAGACAGCGTCATAAAGATGCGTCGCACCCCCTGAGTCACCTGTGGGAAATGTTCCCGGGGTGCGGACCCCTCCTCCATTGATCTCCGTCTCGTCGATGGCCTTGTTGAGCAGGCGAAGGTCCGATGTGAAGTCCTGCAGCAGTTCAACCTCGACGTCAAAGTGCATCACGAAGGTCAGGTCCTTCGGCCGCAGAATCTCACTTAGGAATGCCTCCGCCTCCGACTTCTCCACTTCCAGCACGCGGCCTTGGCTGGGGCTCGTGTCCACCAGGATGCCCAGGGTTAGAGGCGTGTCGGCTTCGCGCGAGAAATAGCGGATGACCTGCGGGGTTTGATCCTCTTCCAAAGTGAAATCCTCTTTGTTGAGGTTGGAAATCAAATGTCCATTCTTCTCCCGCACGACGGCGTAGACGTTAACAACCTCAGTGGTGATCTTTAGGGTTCCGCCGGCCGGTGGAAGCGCTTGGCCCTCCTGCGCGCCGGCAAAGGATGCTACCGATACCAAAATGCAGATTGAGAATAGGGTGGCTCGCATGATTTTCAGGTGAAGTGAAAGAGATGCATATGTACGGTGCATGGTTGTCCTTAGGGCGCCCTCGGCCCTTATGCTTTGGATGCAAATCAAAGAATGCACGTCGGACTCGATTCTTAGTCATCCCGGAGAACGGTTCCTGCCGCCGTGCTTCCAGTATCTCAGTTTATCTTGGATGTGAACCACACACACGGAAAACCGCGCTTCTACCCGCTCGTCGCCACATATCCAACCGCTCTTCGATGGTACGCGACGGTGCGAATCCTCACCGAAACTCCATCGTGACCCCGCGCGACGATCGAAATATTTTCGTCGCGATTCACTTTTTTCGTCGTCAATGATCACTTTCCTCTTGACAAGATAATTCGGTTACTCTAAACATGATGAGTGAATACGCGCTCCGCCAGCCATGCTGGTCGGAAACTTCAAAGAGTTTGGAGGAGAATAGAATGGCAGCGAAAAAGAAAGCCAAGAAAAAGAAGTAAGTCTCTTTCGGAAAATTGCAAGGAACGATTGGGGGTGCAGCGATGCACCCCCAAAGTTTTTTTGGGGAAGGAGTGAGAAGTTAGAAGCGACGAGTGAAAAGCTGATTTTCTTATTCTAACTTCTAGCTCCTGCCTTCCAACTCCTCACTTCTAGCTTCTAACTTCTGATCGCTTTCCGGCGCCACCAGTGCCCGCGAGACCTCATCCACAGGTTCTAGTACAGGAATTTCCCCGCCCGTTGCTGCCCCCAGTTCCTTGAACTTCCGCGCCGACACCAACACGCGGCTTTCCATTGAACCCACAGCCCTGTTGTAGGACTCGACTGCGCGTTCAATGGACGATCCGACCGTTTGAAAGTGGCCGAGGAAGGTTTTCAGACGGTCGTAGAGCTCTCTGCCCAACTCGCTGATCACTTGTGCGTTTTGTGTAATCTTCTCCTGCTGCCAGAGATAAGTGGCTGAGCGCAGCAGCGCGATGAGCGTCGTGGGCGTCGCCAGCACTACTTTCTTTTGCATTCCGTCGTCGATCAGTTGCCGGTCTTGCTCCAAGGCCGCGCTGAAGAAAGACTCTCCGGGCAGAAACAGCACCACGAGTTCCAGCTCGGGCCCGACTTGCTCCCAGTACTTACGTTCGGCAAGCTGATTCATGTGGCCGCGCACCAACCTTCCGTGCGCCGCCAGCGCTTCTGCTCTTTCTTTGTCGGATTTCTCCGGGTTGACCGCGTCAAGAAAGCACTGGAGAGGAACCTTGGCGTCCACGGCGATGCGGCGGTTGCCGGGGAGATTCACGATCATGTCCGGCCGTTGCCGCCCCAATTCTGTCGTGATCGTTTCCTGTTCGGTAAAGTCACAATGCTCCGACATTCCCGCCAGTTCCACGACTCGGCGCAGGGTCAGTTCACCCCATCGGCCGCGGGCTTTCAAGGGTGAACTCAAGGCGCTCGCGAGATGCTTGGTCTCATCCTCCAGGCGCTTATTGGCTTCGGCGAGAGTGCGCAGTTGCTCATCCAAGGTGCCATAAGCCTTTTGCCGGGTCTTTTCCATCTCCAGAATCTGGAGCTCGTATCGGCCCAGAGATTCCTTAAGGGGGCTGACGATGCCATCAATGGCTTTCTGCCGTGTTTCCAGGTCGCCCTTGGCTTGTGCCTGCAAGGTCTCAAACTGACTACGCGCTAGCGCGATGAATGCCTGATTATTGCTCTTAAGAGCCTCAGCGGAGAGCGCCTGGAATGTCTCCGTCAGAGTCTTTTTCGCTTCTTCCAACAATTTGCTCTGCTCCTCAAGGTTCGCCCGAGTTTCCTGCAGCTTGGTCTCGGCGGCGACGCGCAACTCGCCTTCCACCTTCAGGCGTTCGCGTAACTGGTTGGAATCCGCGACCACATTCCTGGCGTTTTCGAGCTCGGTTTGCGCCTTGACCTTCTGCTCGCCTTCGTCTCGGAGTTTTTGCTGAAGTTCGCCCAGTTGCCGCTCGCGAGCATCCAGCGAGGCTTGAAGGGCTTCCAATCGTGCCCGGACCTCCTGCAGCGTGCCTTCGGCGGCCTTCAGACGGCCTTCGGCATCTACCTGGGCCTTGACTACCTCCGCTCGGGCGCGGGCACCGGCCAGCAGCCAGCCAATCGCGACGCCTAACACCGCGCCTAGCAAGACCAGCAGGATCGTATTCATGAGGGCAACCTCGATTTTCCGGAGAAAAATGATAACTGCAACTCTGCTGCTATTGTCCGTGGTCCGTTGTCCCGCTAGGGGTGCGCCACGGACGACGGACAACTGACAACGGACAATCTAAAAGCTTTCTTCGTGCGCCGGGCAAATCAGCACGTAATCGCAATACTTGCACGCAAATCCAGGCTTGGGGGGAAACGATTGCTTCCGGATTTGTGCGGCCACGTCGCGAATCTCGCTGACCACCAAATCCAGGTTCTTGGGTGTGCGCACGGTACGGACCGGCTCATTATTCGTCAGGCTATAGAAGGTAAGCCTGGTTGGGTTGAGATGCATCTGGTCGCGCGCAGCCAAAGCATAAACGGAGAGCTGGAGGCTCTTATCCGCATCTTTCTGCGAGGGTGGCCGGCCGGTTTTATAATCTATCAGCTCAACGGAACGGTCCGTGAGCGGATTGATCTGGTCGATGCGCCCTTCCAGGACCACATCACCGAGGTCGAGTGCGAAAGACGCCTCCGCGGCCAAGGGAAGGGTCGTGACCGCTTCGTGCCGGGTCACGAAAACTCGCAGTTGCTCAATCCCTGCCTTTTTGTAAGCCTGTTCCTGGTAATCATCCTCGAAGCCAGCGCCCTTCCAGATCTGCTCAAAATGGGCCTGGAGGTGTTCGAATTTCACCGGGCCTTGCCGCCGCAGCTCGAAATACCGGCGCGCGCACTGGTGCATGATGTTGCCAAAGGTCAGCGCCGGTTGCGGCCCTGTGGGAATCTTCAAATAATGGCTGAACATGAACTTCTGCGGGCAGGCGTCGTACGTCTCGATGGCCGAAGCGCTGAGTTGAAGCTTTTCCTCCGGGTTGACGGTCGATGTGCGGCTGGCCCACCGCGCGATGGGTGGATGGATTCCGGGCGCGGCCGCCGCGTCGCCAAACAAGCTGCTCTGCGGCTTGGGGGCGGGAGGCTGCTCGGCTGGCTCCGCTTCGGCCGGCAGCGTTTCCACGGTCTCAGGCGGCGCCTCGGGAACCTCGATGCGTTCGATGTCGCGCGCCCCTACCGCGGGGTCGGAAGTCAGATCGGTGATGAAGATTGACGGTTTCTTTCCCGGCTTTGCGACGCTCGAAACGCACAGCCGGTCTTCCGCGCGTGTCAGTCCTACATAAAGCAGCCGCCGCTCTTCCTGTTCGTGAATGTTGGCGGGTGGCGGCGGTCCCTTGCGCAGGGCATCGGGAAACTCGATGACAGGTTTCTGCTCGCTGTGAGGAAAGCGGCGCGGCGCAACGCTGAGGATGAATACTACGGGAAATTCCAGTCCCTTGGCGGCGTGCACGGACATCATCTGGACGGCGTGCGCGCTGTTTTCGGGTTCCGGTGCTTCAATTTGTCCACCGGCCTCACGGAAGTAATCAAAGTACTCCAGGAACGCACTAAGCGTCCACGATTCGCTTTTGCCCTCCCATTTCTCCAGGAACTTCCGGAAGGCTTCCACATACGCGCCGTCGGGGTCTCCCGGCAGGAAGTTCAGCTCCAGCCGGCCGATCAGCCTGTGGAATAGCGCCAGCACCGGAGCTTGCTCGGCAAATTTGTGCAACTCGCCCAGCAGGCGCTTCAAGTCGGGCCAGCCGGTAGCTTCCAACCGATTTGCGTCGGCCGATCTCTCCCATGATTCCAGCGCGTCGTAGAGCGAGCAACGGTCGCGTAGAGCCTGCTTGCGCGCCTCCAGAGCCAACTCCTCCGGGAGATTCCACCTTGGCGTCAGCAGCACACGCGTCAGGCTGACGTTATCGTGCGCCGAGTGGATGATATTTAAGTACGCCACCAGGTCGCGCAGGATGACGGTGGAGAGAATCGAAAGCCCGCGAATAGCAAACGGAATCTCCCGCCGGCGGAATTGCTCGACCAGCGGATCGCGGTAGCCGTGGGCGCGGTAAAGCACGGCGATATCGCCCGGCGGTGTTCCCTGTTTGATCAGCCGCGCCACCTCATCTGCAATCCAAGCCGCTTCACTTACGAAGTCGGGCGATTGCAGAAGATATATTGGCGCCCCCTCTTCCCGATTGGCGCGGAGTTTGGGTTTTGCCTCGTACCGGTCGTTCTTCGCGATCAGCACGTCCGACACACGCAGGATGCGCCGGGTGGAGCGAAAATTGGTGTCGAGGAAAACCGTTTCGTGCCCGGGAAAGGCTTGGTCGAACATCTTGAAAGCGCCATGCGACGCTCCGCGAAAGCGATAGATAGCCTGATCGTCGTCACCCACAGCAGTGATGTTGTAAGGCGGTTTCACGAGGCGCTTCAGCAGTTCCACTTGCGCGTAATTCGTGTCCTGGAATTCATCCACCAGCACGTACCGAAAGAGCCGGCGATACGATTCCAAAACTTCCGGCTCCCGATCGAAAAGCCGAACGGTTTCCGGAATCAGGCTGCCCAGGCTCGAAGAACCTGCTTCCTCAATCAGCTTCCGGCTGTTGCGGAAGACGCGCGCCAATTCCTGCTTTTTCTGGATTTCCTGACCCATCAGCGTGCGGTCGGCCGCGTCAAGGGAAGGGGAAATCTCGTGGAATTCCCTTTCCATCGCTTCCACATAGCGCTCAAAATCCCCAGGCTCAATAAGTTCGTCCTGGCATCGCGAAAAGAAGTCGTTGAGCGAATGCAGAAACGCCCCCGGCTCCGCGAGCTTTTGGTAGAACTGGAGCCCCAGGCTTTCCATCCGCTGGCGCAGAAAGATCCACACATCGACTTTGTCAAGCAAGGTGCGCTCAAAGTGGCGCTTGCGCAGGACCTCGTAACAGAATGCGTGGAACGTGGAAATGTGCGGAAGGGTCTCGATTTCGGGTAGAGCTTCGCGCACCCGGCGCTGCATTTCCCGCGCCGCCTTCTCGGTAAAGGTCAGCGCCAGGATGTTTTCCGGCTGAATCCCCGGCGCGGACAGCTCCTCGCGCCGTCGATGTGCCGGGCCCGGGAAGCCCGGAAGCAGCGGCAACTCTTCGCTGGCGCTCGCCGCACCCGTCAAAAGGTGGACGATCCGTTGCGTGATGACGCGGGTCTTGCCGCTGCCTGGTCCGGCAATGATCAGTAACGGACCCTCGCCATGCTCGACGGCTTTTAATTGCTCGGGGTTCAGCTTGAATGCTGAGCTCATCAGCCCATTATTCCGCGAAGCATCGAAGAGAAGCAAGCGAGGTGGATTGATTCATCGGGCCATCGGGTCATCGGGCCATTTGCACAGGGCGGGCTAGGATAGGGTCTCAGTTTGACTTCGTAGCGGCGAGTTTACCTCGCCATTTGGCGGCGCCTAGCCGCCTCTCGTCGAGCTGAGACACTTCGCGGGCCTCAGGTGGCGTCCTGGTTCGAACAAAGTGGCGCCATATCTATGGCTCGATGCCGAGCGGAACCTGGCGCCAGACGTTCCGCGACGTCACTGTTTTTCGAACTTCTCGCTTGACAATCGCCCGCCTTTGTGCTAGCTTAGCCTCGTGAAGTTTTGTAAGGCTAGGTAAGGACGCTCGGTGCATAGACGTTCTCGACGGCGCGGCGTGAAAAAGGAGCGCGGGGGCATTCCATGCGGAACAGAATGTCCATAAAAAACGAAGCTGAGAACATCCTGAAAACAAAGGGCGTCCAAAGGCAGATCGGCAAAAACGAAGCTGAGAACATACTGAGAAATAAGGCAGTTAGCTAAAAAGCGAAGGCGAGGCGAAAATGGATAGTTTGTCCCTCGCCGTAGAAACCCCTCCCGCATCGAACCTGGCCACTTTGTAGCCTCCCTCGAAAGCCACGAGCTTCCAGATTTAACCTTGATAGCGCGTACTAGCTTGCCTCTGGGTGGTGCCGGGGCACGGGCCTTCCCCTGGCGCGCCTCGCACCGTCCGGCCCTTGCTGACCTGAAGCTCCGCGCCATGCCCAAATTAGGACACTACGCGGGCTTCCGCTGACTTGACTTGCGACACGGTGCGCGCCTCGGTTAGACTCGGGGTTAACCATGCGCGCCATGCTGCTGGAAAAGCCGCGGCCCGCTGCGGAGAACCCTCTGCGGCTCGCCGAGCTTCCCTTGCCGGTTCCTGGTGCAGGAGAAATTCGCCTGCGCGTGCGGGTCTGCGGCGTTTGCCACACGGACCTGCACATCGTGGAAGGGGATCTGCCGCTTCCCAAGCTTCCGGTGGTTCCCGGCCACCAAATCGTCGGCACAGTGGACGCTCTGGGCGAGGGAGTGAACGAGTTTCGCCCGGGCGACCGTGTGGGTGTTCCCTGGCTCTATTCCACCGACGGGGAGTGCGTTTATTGCCGCAAAGGGCTGGAAAACCTCTGCGAGCGGGCTCGGTTCACGGGCTTTCATGCCGATGGCGGTTACGCGGAAGCGATGGTGGTGCCAGCCGCCTTTGCTTATGCGTTACCCGGCAGTTTCTCGGACCTGGAAGCTGCGCCCTTGCTTTGCGCCGGCGTCATTGGCTACCGCGCGCTGAAGCTCTCGAACCTCCAGCCGGGCGAGCGGTTGGGTCTTTACGGATTTGGAGCCTCGGCGCACATTGTCATCCAGATCGCGCGCCACTGGAATTGCGAAGTCTGCGTCTTCACGCGTGCGGAAACCCACCGCCAACTGGCGCGGCAGCTTGGGGCCGTGTGGACCGGTGCGGCGGGTGAGCAGCCCCCAGCGCCGCTCGACGCCTCCATCATCTTCGCCCCCGCAGGCAAACTGATCCCTGAGGCCCTGCGTGCGCTCCGCAAGGGTGGTACGCTGGCGCTGGCCGGAATTACCATGTCCTCCCTGCCGGAAATGGATTATCAACTTCTCTATCATGAGCGCATCCTCCGCAGCGTGGCGAACAGCACGCGTGAGGATGTGCGCTCCCTCCTTCGTCTTGCTGCGGAAATCCCCGTGCGCACGGAAGTCGAAGCCTTTCAGCTTCCCGAAGCAAATCACGCTTTACAAAACCTCAAAAGTAGTAAAATCCACGGCGCAGGCGTGCTGGTGATCTAACTGGATTCCTCACCACTTATTTGAGTGACCATGGGCCCACGCACCGTGACGAGAATTCTGTTGGAAACGCAATGAGAGATTGCGCCAGCGACTCTGCGCGAACCGGCTGCACCTTACCAGTCTCGACTCATACTTCGTGTTTGGGGATCCCAAAATGAGCAACCAGTCTCGTCGCGGCTTTCTAACACAGCTTGGAACCGCGGGGGCGGCGGCATTGACTACACCCGCACTCACCAGCGCGCAGTCGAATGCCGCAGAGTCTTGTTCCGATCTTGCTACGGCAGTCATTCCCCTGGAAAGTTGGGTGTTCGCGCTCGATCCGGCCGATGTGGGTGAATCGCAGGGCTGGTTTAAGCCGGTCAAGGACAGGCCGAGCGCGCCAACGCCGGTGACGGTTCCTCACACCTGGCAAGTGTCTCCGGGGACCGCGGACTACATGGGCGTGGGCTGGTACTGGGCTGAATTCGATGCCGCGTCGTATTGGGCCAACCGGTGTGTGCGAATCGAGTTTGAAGCTGTATTCCACAGCGCGAAGGTTTGGCTGAACGGCCAGTTGATGGGCGAGCATCGACACAGCGGATACACGGCCTTCAGCTTCGACATCTCCCCCGCGCTGCGAATTGACCGCACCAACTCTATTGCCGTCAAAGTGGATGACTCCTTCAATCCCGACATGCTGCCGCGAAATGACTCCTATGATTGGGCGCAAGATGGGGGCATCATTCGACCCGTGAACTTGCTGGTTTCTCCCAAAAGCTATGTTGAACGCCTTTGGATCGACGCCGTTCCGGACCTTGAGGCGGGACGTACGCCATTAACAATCCTTGCCGTGGTGCACAACACCGGTCAAGACGTTGAGGAGCTTGGGTTTCAATACCGGATTGAGGACGCGGAGTTGGGAAGTCCCGTCGCCATTGTGGCGAACGCAGGCAAGGTCCGCCTGGAACCAAGCACGACACATGAGGTCGCGCTGACATCCATCAACGAGCGGATGAAGCTCTGGCACTTCGATCACCCCCATCTCTACCGGGCCACCGTCGAAATCTGGCAGGGCATGAGGCCGGTCCACAGCTACACCCAAACGTTCGGCGTGCGTAAATTCGAAGCTAGAGACACCGCTTTCTATCTGAATGGGGAGCGCGTGTGGCTGATGGGCGTGGAGCGCATGGCGGGAAGCAATCCGCAATATGGCATGGCGGAGCCCGCCGCTTGGATTACGCACGACCACGACGACCTGAAGGAACTCAACTGTGTTTTCACGCGAGTCCACTGGCAACAGGACAAGCGTGTGCTCGACTATTGCGATCGTCACGGAATTCTCTTCCAGGAGGAGGTTCCATCCTGGGGAGGCGGCACCTTCGAGGGCATGACCAATCAGCCGTCGCCCGAACTCATGCAAAATGGGCTCGAACAATTACGTCAGATGATTAACCGGGACGGCAACCACCCCTGCATCGTTTCCTGGGGACTCTGTAACGAGGTCAACGGGCATAACCCCGTAGCGCGCGCCTTTATCGAGCGGATGGCCGCGGAAGCGCGCCGGCTCGATCCCCACCGATTGTTGACCTACGCCTCGAACTCGCTTCAGCAGACGCCCGGTGCGGATGCCGCCGGCTTGCTCGACTTCATCGAGTGGAATGAGTATTACGAAAGCTGGTACCCGGGGAGCCCCGATTCGGTCCGCCGCAATTTGCAACAAATTCACGAGGCGTTCCCCCATAAGCCGATCGTGATTTCCGAATACGGATATTGTGAGTGCACGCCGGAGCGCTTGGGTGGCGATGCGCGGCGCATCGAAATCATGCGCGACCACACCCAGGCCTGCCGCGATTTCGACTTCGTGGCAGGAACGATTTTCTTCGATTACAACGACTATCGCACCCACGTCGGCGACAAGGGGATCGGGCCGCTGAAGCAGCGCGTGCATGGCGTTGTGGACCTGTACGGCAACCGCAAGCCGTCGTTCGAGGCCTTGCGCCAGGAATCGTGCCCCATCGAAAGCTTGCAGCTTAGCAACGGCGAGGGATCGCTGAGCGCCACGATGGCAACGCGCAAGACGCTGCCTGCCTACACGCTGGAAGGCTATACCCTGCGCTGGATCGTCTTCGGGTTCGGCGATCTTCCCATGGAGGAGGGTTCGGCGACGTTGCCCAAGCTTTCTCCCGGGCAGCAAGCCACCCTGCGCATCACGTTTCAGGAGAAGCACCCCATTCGCGTGCGCGTTGACGTTCAGCGCCCGACAGGGTTTTCCGCTGCCACCGCGTGGTGGAAGAACGTCCCATAACTGATAAGGAGTAATCGCCATGTTCGAGAAATGTGAACGACGCATGGGGTCGTTAGCCCCTCTGCTCCTGCTCGCGTTCGGCGTGATGGCCCTTTCTCAAGCCGCGCGAGCCCAGGAGAATTACCAGCCTAGTGCTGCCAACCTGGCGGCGCGGGAATCGTACCAGGACGCAAAGTTCGGATTGTTCATTCACTGGGGCGTGTACAGCGTCCTGGGGGATGGCGAATGGGTGATGAACCAGCGGCACCTCACCGCGGACGAGTACGAAAAGTTGCCGGCCTTCTTCAACCCCACGGAATTCAATGCCGCGGAATGGGTGGCGCTGGCGAAAGCGGCGGGGATGAAATACATCACCATCACCAGCAAGCATCACGACGGCTTTGCGATGTTCGGCACCAAGCAATCCGACTGGAACATCGTGGATCGCACGCCGTACAGGAAAGACGTGCTGAAGATGCTGGCGGACGAATGCCACCGCCAGGGCATCAAGCTGTTCTTCTATCACTCGCAACTCGATTGGCACAATCCGAATTACTACCCGCGCGGACGCACCGGGCAAGACTCAGGACGCCCCGAGAGCGGTGATTGGTATAAGTATCTGGATTATATGGACGCGCAACTCCGCGAGTTGTTGACCAACTACGGCGAAATCGCGGGCATCTGGTTCGACGGCATGTGGGACAAGCCCGACGCCGATTGGCGGCTGGCAACGACCTACAAGCTCATTCACGACCTGCAACCGCAGGCGCTGATCGGGTCCAACCACCACCATGCACCCTTCCCGGGCGAGGATTTCCAGATGTTTGAGAAAGATCTGCCGGGACAAAACACCGCGGGATTCAATCAGACGGCGGTAATCAGCCATCAACTGCCGCTCGAGACCTGCGAGACCATGAACAATGCCTGGGGCTTTAACATCGGTGATGCCCATTACAAGAGCACGCGCCAGCTCATTCAATACCTGGTGCAGGCGGCGGGGCACAACGCAAATTTCCTCTTAAACGTTGGACCGATGCCCAATGGAAAGATTCAGCCTGAATTCCAGACGCGGCTGCGCGAGGTGGGACAGTGGCTTACGCGCTACGGCGAATCAATCTACGGCACCCGAGGCGGGCCGATCACGCCGCGACCGTGGGGCGTGACGACACAGAAGGGAAACAAGGTGTACGTTCACATCCTCGATTGGCAGGATTCCTCGCTGGCTCTGCCGCCACTACCCGGCAAGGTGAAGTCGGCTCGCTTCCTGAAAGATGGAAGCCGCGGAGATGTCACCGAAGCGGCTGGCGGCCTGGTTCTTCAGATTCCCGCCGGCGCCCGCGACGACTTTGACACCGTCGCGGTGTTGGAGTTGGGCGAGCGATAAAGAATCGGGTCATTTTGCCATCGGGTCATCGGGCCATTGACGTGCTGTCACTCGTCCGTGGTCCTTGGTCCGTTGCCAATCATACGCCGAGATCGCGCGGTGTAAGAGCTTGCGGAAGTACACCCCAATGCTGTCATTTGACACTTGCGGAGAAGGCAGCGAGTATTTGCCAAACGGGGCTAGGGGCTAGTGCAGACACGCGGTTCAGTGTCCACATTTCTCGTAATCCCGATCCGGATAATCTCGAAATACAAGCGCCTTCAGGATCGCAGACTGCAACAGGCGGCAGTTTGCGCCAGCCCCCCGCCCTACCGACAATCCCGAGCCCGCATTGATTCGAATATGGTGTGATTGCTCAGCATAACGGACTATAATGCCACCTTTTGCCCCACGGAACGGCAAGCCTCAGGCTTTCGATACCCCATCCGTTCTCCGCGGCGCCCGGCTGCCTCGGATAACCGGGGAAGTAGACGGTCATTTGCCAGAAAGGTCTATCGGTGATACCGCTACCCACCACCAAATTAACGACGAATTGTATGAGGCGATTATATCTCCATTGTTCACCGCACCTCGACGACGAGCCGGGACCTTACCTGCCGGAATGGCAGGAGTCCGGGCGAAGACACCTGCCGTTTTACAACTGGTGACGGTAGGGAGAGGGCTCCCATGGAGGAGATCATGAGCACTGTGACGAATCGGATGGTGGTTCAGGAGAGCGGGGGATCGGCCACTCCTCCCGTGCGCACCAAGGAGCGGCTCCTTTCGCTGGACGTTTTCCGCGGCATGACCCTGGTGATGATGACTTTTGTGAACAACCACGGCGACGAAGGTTTTGGATACGCGCCGTTTCGCCACGGCGGGTGGAACAGATGGACTCCCACAGACCTGGTCTTTCCCTTTTTCATTTTCATTGTGGGAGTGGCCATTCCTTTTTCCTTTGCCGGCCGGCTTGACCGCGGGGAGACCAAATCAAAGCTTTACAAGCACATTATTTCCCGGGCGGTTATTCTTTTCGCTATAGGCCTCCTTTTGAATTGCTTTCCCGAAGATGGCAGCCCCTGGTTCCATTTCTCCACCCTTCGCATCTTCGGAATCCTGCAGAGAATCGGTTTGTGCTATCTCGCCGCCTCGGTGATTTATCTGAACCTGAAGACCCGGGGACAAGCCATCATAACGGCTTCCCTGCTGGTGTTTTATTTCATCATGATGAAATTCGTGCCGGTTCCCGGCTACGGGGCCGGCGTCCTCGCCCGAGAGGGCAATTGGGTTCAGTATATCGATATCCACGTCATGCGGGGCCATTTGGCTTCCCCGGACTTCGAAACCAAGGGCCTGTTGAGCACCTTGCCCGCGATTGCCAATGCGCTGATCGGAGTGATGGTGGGACAGTACCTGCGATCGTCGCTCCCCGCGCTTGAAAAAATCGCGCGCTTTTTCGTGACGGGAAACGTGATGATGTTCCTCGGTCTCGTGTGGAGCGTCTGGTTTCCGATTAACCAGGGCCTGTGGACGAGCTCTCTGGTGCTTTTCATGTGCGGCATGGCCCTGGTGATATTTACCTGCTGCTACTATCTCGTGGACATCAAGAAGGTCACGGGGTGGACCAAAATCTTCGTCATCTTTGGAGTCAATCCCATCGCCATCTGGGTGGGGGAATGGATGGTCCACGCAACACTGGTCAAGCTCACAGTACATCCGGCAAATGGCGCCGCCGTTTCGGTGTGGACGCTGATCTATTCACGCGTCTATGCTTCTTGGGCCGGCCCCTCACATGGCGCGGAGCTGATGGCATTCTCTGTCGTCCTTGTGTGGTCGGCAATTCTCGCCGCGATGTATAAGCGGCGAATCTTTATCAAGGTCTGAGCAGACGGACGTCCCTGCATTGTCGGGCCCGCACCCGGGTGGTAGGGTGTACCGCGGCAGGTAGAACACGTAGAGGGAAAAGAGGATACATGGACAGGAAGAATCCCCGGAGCGACGAGAACTCCTTCTTGGAAAGCAGCCGGCGTGATTTCTTGAAGAGCGCTACAACCGTGGCGGCAGGCCTGGCGGTGCCGATGGCGCTGGAGGCCGAACCCGCTGCTGAGCTGCCCACGGTGAGCCTGGGGCCTCACCGGG
>JBKQVI010000025.1:0-5890 GCA_052139985.1 Terriglobia bacterium | reverse complement strand
TGGCGCTCATGAAGATCTGTACCATGTGTCAGCACACCTACTCCGATGACATTGAGTTCTGTCCGCGTGACGGCGCACGCCTTGCCACCAAGGCCCCGGAAACCGAAGCGCAGCTTGCCGCCGGATTGTCCCGCCGTTTTCGCATTGTCCGCCGTTTGGGCCAGGGTGGCATGGGCACGGTTTTCCTCGCTGAGCAGATCGGGGTGGGAAATCGCCCCGTGGCGCTCAAGGTCCTGAACCGCAAACTTCTCGATGACGTCGACTTCCTGCTGCGCTTTCAGAATGAGGCGGGTTCCACCGGGCGCATTCGCCACGAGAACGTCGTTACCATTTACGACTCGGCCCAGGCCGATGATGGCACACCCTACATTGCCATGGAGTTTCTGGAGGGCGAATCTCTCCGCGAGGTTCTCAAGCGGCGGGGGGCGATCCCGGTCGAGGAAGTTGCGGAAATTCTCCGGCAAGCGGCGCAGGGGTTGAACGCGGCGCACGAGCTGGGCATCATTCATCGCGACCTGAAACCCGATAACATTTTCCTGACCTGCGACGGCGAAGGTAAGCTCAAGGTCAAGGTCGTCGATTTTGGAATTGCCAAACTGCGCGAGTCCTCCACGCACACGGAGACCGGCGTGGTGCTGGGAACGCCCGCTTACATGTCATACGAGCAGGCTTCGGGCATGAGGAGCGATGAACTCAACGCGCGCTCAGACGTTTACTCGCTGGGCGTGGTGGTATACGAGATGATCACCGGACGAGTGCCCTTCCATTCCGACACGCCGATCGGCTACTTGCGCAAGCACATGCTGGAAGAGCCGCCCTCTTTCCGCGGCGCCGCGCCCGGCTTATCCGTGCCCTGCCAGGTGGAGGCCGTGGTGATGAAAGCTCTCACCAAGAACCGGGACGAGCGCTACGCCACGGCGGTAGAGTTCGCCCGGGAGTTCGCGCGCGCGGCTTCCGCCCCCGATAACGGAGATGCCTCCGCGTCCGGGCCCACCGCGATGATCGGCACCCTGGATGGCGCGCCCGTCGAACCGCCGCCGCCGGCGCACGAGAAAGCGGATGCTGAACGTCACGAAAAGGAGAAGGCTGCTGCCGAGCAGACGGCGTGGGAGAAGGCCGACCGGGAGCGGCGGGCACGCGAGAAGACGGAAGCCGAGCGCCGCGAAAGGGAGAAGGCCGCGTCCGAGCGGGCGGCACGCGAGAAGGCCGACCGCCAACTCGGGGCGCCGTCGAAGTCGTACCGTAAGCTGGCGCTTGTCACCATCGCAGGGCTCGCGCTGATCGTGATCGTTGCCGGGGTCTGGCACCCTTGGACAAAGAAAGTGAAAGTCACCTGGTCCGCCAAAGCCGGAGTAACCCAAGGGGAGCTGTGGGTCGATCCCATTGACGGGTTAAAGTACGTGTGGATTCCGTCGGGGACGTTCCAGATGGGTTGCTCGCCGGGTGACACCGGATGTGCCGATTGGGAGAAACCGCAGCATCGGGTGACCATCTCGGACGGTCTCTGGATCGGGCAGACGGAAGTGACGGTGGGCGCCTACAAGCGCTTCGTAGGTGCGTCGGGACGACAAATGCCACCTGAGCCGAAATTTGCCGGGCGGCCGCTCAACGCTGGGTGGGCTGACGAGGCCATGCCCATCGGCCATGTGACATGGGACGATGCCAATGCATATTGCCGTTGGGCAGGCGGGCGGCTGCCGACGGAGGCTGAATGGGAGTATGCGGCGCGCGGCGGGAGTACAGCGCCGCTTTATGGCGATTTGGATGAAATAGCGTGGTACGCGGACAACAGCGGGCGTCAGCGCGTGGATAGTGTTCGGCTTTGGAAAGAAAACCCGGATAGTTACGAGGCGCGCTTGAATGATGGCGGCGTCACCATGCATGAAGTCGGCCAAAAGCGTCCCAACGCGTTTGGGTTGTACGACATGTTGGGGAATGAATCCGAGTGGGTCAACGACTTGTTCGACTTTAACTATTACCAGAACAGCCCGTCTAAAGACCCCACAGGGCCGGCAAGCGGTCACATCCGAGTTCTGCGAGGCGGGTCGTGGAGTGACCGTCCTGAGTACGAACGAGTATCAGCCCGCTCGGACGATCCAGGAATTATATTCGATACATTCGGGTTCCGCTGCGGAGGCGAAGCATCGGGCCTTTGACCCTTTTCTCTTTCCCCACCCGTCCTGGCGCGGGGCTTCCGCGCCGGCGGCGCGCCACTTTGAAAATGGCAGCTTATATTGTAGCGCTGTGCTTTAGAGGCTGCGGAAAAAACCCTGGATAGGCGACGTAGCGACGACTTTACGTCGCCATAACATCAATCCTTGCAACGTGCGAATGGCGGGGTGAACCCGCCGCTACACGTTTTTCCGCAGCATCTTTAGCCTGGCAAGTGCCGCCCTATAGGGCGGCTCTGGGGTTTCCACATTTATGTTGCCCCTACCCTGACGCCCGCAAGCCGACAGCGCAGGGCACGTCCACAGTCTGGCGACCGTCAAGTGGCTACGTGCTCCTTAGCGTAGCTTGCCGGTGCACAAGGCCAAACGGACCCATCCAATGGGCGAAGCCGCAGACGTTTTGTCCCAGCTTCCGCCGTACGCACGCGCGGCATGGCAGCACATCGCCCTAGCGGTGAACGATCGGCTGGCCCGGAAGATGCGAGGTTTACGAATTAACAACCCCGGACAGGCCGTTAGGCCATATAATGCCTCCCCCTGCAACGCCTTCGACCCGGAAGGGGTGGGAAGCAAAGTTGCCCAAGGGGAGGAGGATGACGCTGTAACGTTGGGCAGGAAAAGCGATGAGTGAAACACTACCATTCTGGTTGGCGTTGACGCGGATCGACGGGTTGGGAATCCGCGGGTGTCACAAGCTCATCGAGCATTTCGGGTCCCCGCAAGCGGCGTATATGGCGTCGCTGACGGAACTTGAGAGCTGTGGCGTGCCGACGCGAGTGGCGCAGGCGATTTTTGCGCAAGCTGCTCTGAAAGACGCCGAAAGAGATTTGCAGCAAATCGGCAAAGCCGACTGCGAGTTGATCGCTTTTGATGGCGAGGATTATCCTCCGATACTGAAACAGATTCCCGACGCGCCGCTGCTGCTCTACGTGCGAGGCGACGCGAAGGTTCTTTCGCAGTATGCAGTGGCAGTGGTGGGATCGCGGCGTCCCAGCGCCTACGGCAGCTCCGTGGCGCACCGGTTGGCTCACGACCTTGCGCAGCGCCAACTGGCGGTGGTGAGCGGACTGGCCCGCGGCATCGATTCCGCGGCCCATCGGGGAGCGCTGGAGGCCCAAGGCAAAACCGTAGCCGTACTGGGTTCCGGCATCGACGTCATTTACCCTCGGGAAAACAAAAAGCTAGCGGACGAGGTTGCTAAATCCGGAGCGGTGATTTCGGAATTTCCCTTGGGCACCGGGCCGACTCCGGAAAACTTTCCTATCCGCAATCGCATCATTAGCGGCTTGTCGCTCGGAGTGGTGATTGTGGAGGCCGCCGAATACAGCGGGTCGCTGATTACGGCGCGGCTGGCACTTGAACAGAACCGCGAAGTCTTTGCTGTGCCTGGAAATATAACTTCCGCCCAAAGTTTCGGCCCCAATCATCTAATTAAGCAAGGGGCAAAGCTGGTGGACCAGTGGATGGACGTTATCGAAGAGTTCCCGGCAGAAGTTCGGATGCAGCTTCTGCCGCCGGCGGAGGAATCGGAAGGAGAGCCGATGGGCGCGCAGGCGGCCACGCTCTTTGCGGCCTCGCTGACCCCGGACCAGAAAGCGGTGTTCGAGGTCTTGCGGGCCGACCAAACCCTTTTTGTGGATGATATTGCTGGCGCCGCGAAGGTACCGCATCCTCGCGTTCTGGGGGTACTTTTGGAATTGGAAATGAACGGCTTGATCCGCCAGTTGCCGGGAAAGAATTTTATCCGTAAACTGTAGGGCAGGGAATCCTCGATACAGGTTGAGGAATCAGATGCACGCTGAGGGGCGAAGCGTGAGGCGGTAAGAATCTGAGTTCACGTCCTCGAAAGGATTGAAGCTGATAGCTGACGGCGGATAGCTGGAAGCTCTTTATACGGACTTATGAGTAAATCGCTGGTCATTGTCGAATCGCCCGCCAAGGCGAAAACCATCAACAAATACCTGGGGTCTGACTTCCTGGTGAAGGCGTCCATGGGGCACATCATGGACCTTCCCAAGAAAGAACTGGGCGTCGATGTCGATCACGGCTTCCGGCCGACCTACATTTCCATCCCTTCGCGCAAGGATGTTATTGCCGAACTCAAGTCGGCGGCCAGCAAGGCGGATGCCGTTTACCTCGCCGCCGGCCCGGATCGCGAGGGCGAGGCCATTTGCCAGCACCTGCACGATCTGCTGAATTCGTCCAAGCACAAGTTCTACCGCGTGCTCTTTAACGAAATCACCCGCGACGCGGTGAGGGAAGCTTTTGAGCACCCGAAAGAAATCGATGTCCACCTCGTGGACGCGCAGCAGGCCCGCCGCATTCTGGATCGCTTGGTGGGTTACCAGGTCAGCCCGCTGCTCTGGGACAAGGTGCGGCGCGGAATCTCCGCCGGGCGCGTGCAAACCGTCGCCCTGCGGCTGATTGTTGAGCGCGAACGCGAAATCCAGGCCTTTCAGAAGAAGGAATACTGGACCATCACCGCGCAGGTCGAAGGCAAGAAGCCCCCGGTATTTGAAGCGCGCCTTGCGAAGTATCAGGGAAAAGATGTTGAAATCCCAGACCAGGCCACGGCCGACCGGATTACTGCGGCGGTCAAGGCCGCCAACTTGGTCGTGCAGTCGGTCACTACCAAAGAGAAGCGGAAGTTTCCGGTGCCGCCGTTTATCACCAGCAAGCTGCAACAGGAAGCCGTGCGAAAGCTGCGCTTTTACGCCAAGAAGACGATGATGGTGGCCCAGCACCTCTATGAGGGCGTCGAGTTGAAAGATGAGGGCGCCGTCGGCCTCATTACCTATATGCGTACGGATTCCACCCGCGTGTCGGAAGGCGCGCTTACGGCGGCGCGCGGTTACATCCAGAAGACATTCGGCAAAGATTACTTGCCTGACGAGGCCATCCACTACAGGAGCAAGAAAGGCGCCCAGGACGCGCACGAAGCGATTCGACCCACGGACGTCGTGCGCACGCCGGATTCGCTGCGCAAGGTGTTGGGCCCCGATGAATTCAAACTCTACAAGCTGATCTGGCAGCGCTTTGTCGCATCGCAGATGACCCCCGCGGTGTTCGACCAGACCACGATTGATATCGCGGCGGGCGATTACACCTTGCGCGCCACCGGGTCAGTGGAGAAGTTCAACGGCTTCCGCGCCGTCTACGAAGAGGGCAAAGATGAAAAGGCGGAGATGGAAGAGGACGAAGAACTGAAGCTCCGCCTGCCGCAATTGACGGAAGGCGAGCGCCTGACCCTGCACAAACTTCTGCCGGAACAGCACTTCACCGAACCGCCGCCGCGCTTTAACGAAGCGACGCTGGTAAAAACGCTGGAGGAAAAGGGCATTGGACGGCCCTCGACTTACGCCAGCATTCTTTCCGTCATCCAGAACCGGGAGTACGTGGAGAAGAACCAGGGCCGCTTCTATCCCACCGAACTCGGCATGTTGGTCAGCGACATGTTGGTGAAAAACTTCAGCGATATTTTCGACGTCGCTTACACGGCGCGCATGGAAGAGGAACTCGACGACGTTGAGGATGGTAAGCTTTCCTGGACCGACGCGCTGGGTGAATTCTACACGAAGATCAAGAAGGACCTCGGCGTGGCCGAACGGGACATGGTGGACATCAAGGGCGAGGGCATTCCTACTGATATCAAGTGCGAGAAGTGCGGCAAGCCCATGAAGATCCGCCTGGGGCGCAACGGGCAATTCCTGGCCTGCACC
>JBKQVI010000024.1:0-3785 GCA_052139985.1 Terriglobia bacterium | reverse complement strand
TACCCAGCACACCTGAAACCTACCCCGTGCTTCCGAGGAGCATACAACGCCGTGCGGGGCTTGTCCAGAACAAATTACAACTGCTTAAGGCTTATAGCGCTTGGAGGCTCGAACGAATTCACCCTGTTTGTTCGTTCGACATCCTCTCGTCCAATCGATTAAAATGCGAATATGCCTATTCCGCCGGATCAGTTCCAGCAGAAGATTAAAGACAGGGTGAGGGCGCACTATGCGGCTGACCGCACTCCCCTGTTGCTGGCCCATCTTGGCGCGGAGATCGAAAGGAATGACGAGTGGCCGACGGACCGTGGGCAGCGCAACCTCAAGCAACTCATCACCGAAACTTGCGCTCCCGACCTGCAGATTGTCTGGGCTCGCCGGTCACCGGCATATATAGCGGTAGTCACGCCTGACGTTCGGGAAGATGTCGAAGCCCAGATCGCAGACCGCTTTGCGGATAAAGATGCGGTCCCCGTCAGGCTGGAAGAAATCGTCAAGCCGGTGCTCTTGGCCTTCTGCGTCAACGTACAGAATCAGCCTGTTTACATCAAAAGAACCAAGCCCTTTCGCTACGAGGTGGGAAGCATCCCTCCTGACCGCACAACTGATTACATCCTTGTCGAACCTGAGTACAGACGCCCAGGGTTGCGTATCGATAATCCTCATCTTCTGTCGTTGAGCGACAGAAAAGATCTGGAAAGCCTAATCCAAAAATGGGCGGCGGTGCATGCAATACAAATGGAGCAGTTTTCTAGAATCGATCAGGATGAGAAGGAACCTTCGGAAGCTGGTCGTACCGCCCTGGATCGCCTCCTCGGCGCGCAATCACCGGACGTAGCACAGCGCATGATGATACCGGCTGACATCGCACAGATTTTATCGCGAATACGATAAGCCCGATGGCCAAGCCCAAAAACAAGCAACGCAAATTGCCCGTTGCGCTGTCTTCGACCAACGCTGTTGACCTTTTTCTTCTCGCGGGCCTTCCGCACCCGCTGCACTCCCGAATCGAGGAGTTTCTTCAGAGCGTTGCGGCAACCCAAGCGAAAGTAATTGCAGCACCATCACCTAGCTATGACGGACCGCTCTATCGCGAGAGGACTTTGCAGGCACTGCTCACGGCTGGCGCTCAGTTTGCGATTCGGAGGCTGAAGCACAGGAGTGAGGATCAAGCGGCTCGACCTCGGAGAATCGTGCTCTTTTATGTTCCGGCGGAAGATGATGAACTTCTGCTTCGCGCATTCGATTTTTTCGTTTTCCCGGTTCCCTTGCGCGACCTATCCAGCTTTGATGACTCTGGTAATCAGAGGCGCCATCAAAGGGTAGCGTGTGAAGCGGCAATTCGAAAAGGGATAGAAGTTTATACCCGCGACCTGGTCGGACTGCTTCAGAGGCGAATCGAAAGCCGGAAATCGCACGAGCCGTTATTACTGCCGCCTGCGAATTTCCATCTGGACGGTCGACGCCTACGACAGGCCTTCTGCGAACTGACGCGCGGTATTCGTGCGTGGGCGAATGCAATGCCGGAAACAGTCAGTCCTCAGATGTTCGACGATGAAATGCTTCCAGGCTTCCTGGACCACAATGAGCGTCAGCTCATCTTTCGAGATTCCCGCAATGTGGTTTTTCCGTGCGCTCGGCCTACGGAGTATCACGGTGCGCAAGAAATAGATCCGGCTGCGGAAGTGCGTGTTCTCCGCGAGCTTCTTCGGACGGCTTATCGCTTCGGCATCTCAATACCGCGAGGATTCCACCATGACGCCCAGTTCGAGGGCGGTCGTCACTTCAATCAAACCAGATTCGACTGTTCACGGGAAGGAGAAATCTCGGTGACGGCCAGCCACGCAAACATCTATCCCAATGATTACGTAAGGCCTGCCTCGTGAAAGAGGAAAAATAAAATACCGCAGCGCTACACGGTAGCAGCTGCGGTAGATATCTCTCGAACAGCTTCGATTGCGTTAATCTACGTCCCAGCCGGTCGGTTTGAATAGCACCAGCTAATCAACCACAGCGATTCGAGCTTGCGCCGGAATCGTCGGACCCAATCGGGTCATCGGATCTCAGAGCCGAAGCTCTGGCGCTTTTCCGCCTTCTGCAGGTCGGTCCGCGCGGATGCCATTAAAGCACCGTAGCAAATGTTCTGTATTTATCTTCTCACAAATCCCGTGGCACGTCAATGATCTGACCGTAAGATCTGACGTAAGATCTGACGTAAGAGGAATCAGCCAGCCGCCCCAGAGCACGCCACCTGCAAGATGCTGGGAAACCTCGTGGTGTTGGCGCTGTGACACGGAAAGAGTTCTGGTCCATAGGGTAGGTAATGCCTTGTCGCCAAGGGTTTAGTAATCGTCACGGCTCCTGCCACCCCGGGCACTTTGACGAGAAACGCGGGTGGCGCATACATCAACTTCAATATATGCGCCACCCATCATCGTTTGGTCTGCCCGCAACTCGCGCTCAGTTTGTCGCCTTACCGCGGATATGATCGACGCGTCCTATTTGACAGTCGAGCCTTGAAGGGGCGCAACTCGGAGGTTGGACAGAGGTGGTCAAGTTGACGGCCTTGCCACCGAATTGTTTCGGGTCGGGGCCATTCGCTAAGGCATCGACGATGTGGTGTGAGGGATTCCGAATCGCGGCGGGCTCCCGACCGGGGGCCCTTGCCGGGCGGAGTTGGTTTGCGCCACGGGCTATGTTCATACTCCCGGGGGCCGAACGTTGTTCGGCCCTACAACTGGCGCCGGCGTAGCCGCGGTACGGAGTTTCTACATTGGTGATGAGGGGTGGCGCCTCCCCTTTGTGAAAGTGCGGCGTGTCATCTGAAATTCAGGGCGCTATACAGTGCGACATTAATTGTAGCGCCGCCCTTGAGGGCGGCATGCCGGGCTCAAGCCCGGCGCTACGTTCGAATGCGCAATTACTTATGTCGCTCCGTATAGACAGCTTGGAAAGGCTATGCGAGAGTCATGTGATCCTACTGCCCTCGCCCCCCTGGGGGAGAGCGAGGAACGAGGTTTCGTGCCCGGACCGGGAACATCGTTTGGAATTGGCGACTCCGTGCCGTTCTCGGCCCAGGGGCGAGGGGAAATGTAGAAACTCCAGGGCGTGGGCTTAGCCGCGCTAAAAGAGGAGCATGACGCCGCGGGCGGCGAGGCTGACGACAATCGCCAGGGCCAGCAGTGCGGTGGAGGCGGCAAGCGTCAGCCGCCAGTCGGCCCCGGCGCGAGTTTCAGTTGCGCTTGCTTTCGCGAGATCAAAATGACTATCATGACTATATTGACTGCTACCGCAGGGAGGTTGCACCGTGGGAGTGGATGCGTGGACAGTTGCGCAAGCCAAGGCGAAATTCAGCGAAGTCATTGACAAGGCGCGCTCGCTGGGGCCGCAGACTATTGCGCGGAACGGACGCAGGGCCGCCGTGGTAGTTGCCGCGGACGAATGGGAGCGCAAGTCCCGGCGCAAGGGGAATCTGGCGGAGTTTTTTGCGTCGTCGCCCTTGCGGCGGTCCGGATTAAAGATTGACCGCCTGCGAGGTGGCGTTCGGAAGGCGGAATTATGAGCTTCCTGGTCGACACCAACGTCGTCTCAGATTGACCCTTGTAACCCGCAACACTGCACACTTTCATTCGATTTTGAAGGCCCTCCTGAATCCCTGGATCTAGGAGCCTGTCGGAGATAGATTTTCGCTTCAGAGGGGAGGGGGCCCAAGTTTTTTAGAAATCACCTTGTTTAGTATTGACAGCTGAGTTCTTGAGTGTAATATAAGGTTATGAGCAAACAGT
>JBKQVI010000023.1:0-16385 GCA_052139985.1 Terriglobia bacterium | reverse complement strand
CCCCCACCCCTACCATAAAGCCGGAGAAATGCGACTTCCCCCTCGCCTCCGCTGTCTGCTACGCAACCGCCTGAGCCCCAAAGGGCCAAAGGCCAGGCGCGGGTGTCCCCACCCGCGTGCCGGGGCCGTGACCCGGTGCCGGGGAGGCGAGGGACGACGCCGCGTGAAGCTCAGAACCCTGAAGGATGGCCACAGGAAATAGAAATATCGTGCCTGCTTTCTCCCGCGATGGCCGGACTGGGCTCAAAAACCGGTAGTGGTGTCATTTGGAAGTGGCACGGGCGTCCCGCCCGTGAACGATCACGGCCAAGATGGCCGTGCCACACCGGGTACCGCGGAGGTCGGGTCGGTGTAGCGATGAGGTGCGCGTATTTTGCGCTCCTCAGCGGTTCTTCCCTTCGCCATTTTCCCCTCGTTGCATTTTCTCAGATCCGCGCTTAGGGATCGTAAGGGACGCCAGCGCGAAACGGCGGGAATTATAGTCCTTGTGCCCACCGAAACAAGCCTGATCTCAATTGCTGCAATTCCAGATCAAGAGACGCGGAGGAGCGTTGAAAAACGCGCACCTCCTCGCTACCCGGCTTCGTCTGCGGCGTTTCGCTTGGGCATTAACCGATATATGTATGTCCGATAACGTTGTTGCCATGTTAAGAACCGCGGAGGAAGCTGAACTTCGCTACCTCCGCGCTACCCGCTGGACTTTGAGTCGACACATCGCTACCGACAGAGTTATTATCCAGCAGTGTTTGTAACGCGGAATCCAGGTCCAGGGTATTCAGGCCGACCATTTTTGAAGCGGGACCGATAACGACGGACGGCAGTCCGAAAGCCTTTTTCAGGCCTTAACGATCGGCGAGTGCTGGAGATGCATTCTGCCCGATCCCGGCCCGATAGGAGGAGAACCATATGAGAAGAAAGCGTCTGACTCGCAGGGAGTTTTTGGAGAGAACCTCGGCAGGTTTGGCGGTGGCCGGCGTGGCGCCTCGACGGGCGCCTGCCGTTTCAGGGAATCCGAACGCCTTGGCCATTAACGGAGGGACGCCGGTCCGTTCCAAACCCTATCCTACTTGGCCTCAGACGGCAGAGGCTGACGAACAGAATATTCTCAAATCGCTGCGGAACCATCGCTGGTGCACCTTCGACGGAGAATTCATCCCCAAATTTGAAAAGGCGTGGGCTGAGAAAGTAGGTGCCGGGGGGTGCGTGATGACCCCCTGCGGAACCCATGCCTTGCAAATGGCCCTGGAGCTTTTGGGCATCGGGCCGGGCGACGAGGTGCTCGTCTCGCCGTTTACCTACATCGCGACCATCGATGCAATCATGCTCAACTACGCCTTGCCCGTGTTTGTGGACACGGATCTGAAGACGTTTATGATGGACCCCGCCGACATCGAGCGCCGGATCAACGAAAACACGCGTGCGATCATGCCCGTTCACATCCTGGGAAGTGCCTCGAATATGGATGAGATTCAAGCGATTGCTCAACGGCGCAACCTACCCATCATTGAAGACGCCTGCCAGGGGCAACTCGCGGAGTGGAAGGGAAAGAAGCTGGGTACTTTGGGAACGATTGGCTGCTTTAGCTTCCAGGAATCCAAAATCATTCCCGGCGGGGAAGCCGGCGCTTTGGTAAGTGACAATCAGGAGTTAATCGATAGGGCTTATTGCTTCCGGGATTTTGGCCACGACCAGAAAGGCGACCAGGGCTATATCATGCGGGGATTTAAGTACCGAATCTCCGACTTCGCGGCCGCCGTGCTGATGGCACAAATGACACGCCTGGACGAGATGTGCGCCTTACGCGAAAAGCACGCGGCCTACCTGACGGAAGAACTCAAGAATCATGAGGGCCTGATGGTGCAGGAGAACTATCCGCAATGCAACCGCCGGAACTACTATGTCTTCGGCCTGCGGTACGATCCGGGTCATTTCCGGGGGATGGCGCGGAGTAAGTTCATTCAAGCGATGCATGCCGAGGGCATTCCCCTTAGCGGTATATACCCGCCGATGAACAAGGAGCCCTTCATCGAGAAGTGCCTCAGCTCTCGCGGTTTCCGCAGAGTTTATTCCGCAGAGCGGCTGGAAAAGTATCGGGCGGAAAACACGTGCCCGAGCAACGATAAGCTCTGCGCCACGGTGCTCGGCATTGGACAAGAGGTGCTCATCGGTACGCAGAATGATGTGAGCGATGTATTAGAGGCCGCCGCCAAGGTCCAAAAATATGCCGCGGCTAACGCCTAGCGTGGCGTTGGAAAAATGCGGTTACGGATGCGGGGCGGCCGAAGCCTCGCGGGTTGCCACCGCCTGCCCCAAAACGTTATTTGTGCCTTTGGACTCGCTAACGACCGCTCGACTGAACGATCCCTGAATGGTGTTTCCCTGGCAAGAGACGTAATCCGTGCGCGGCCCAATGTAAATCGCCACCCGCTCGGCGACGCGATCTTTTCCGCGAGTTTCGCGGATGGTATTGGAATCCAGAGTGATGTGTTGTGTAGTACCCAGAATCCGCACCCCATAACCGGGCTTGCCGGGACTTCCGTTGTCTTCGATCGTGTTTTCGCGAAAAGTATTCCGGCTTCCAGGGTTGCTTTCGTTTTCGTTGCGGAAATTGACGCCGGCCCGGCCATTCAGGCGCACGACGTTTTTCGAAAAGCTGTTGTCCGTGTCTCGGAATCCGATGGAAATGCCGTCCTGGCCGTTTGCCCACGACTGGTTATCATCAAAGACCCCATGCTGCACATGCCAACACAGATACAAGCCGTCCCCGCCGTTGTCGTGAATCTGGTTGCGCTGCACGGTGGCGCGCAGTGCCACCGTTCCGAGGTGAATGCCCAGTCCACCGTTGCCGTAAGTCTCACAATCCTGGATTACGGGGTCTTCCACGAATTGTGTGCTGATTCCGTCCGATCCGAAGTTGCGAGCCACAATGTTCTGAATCTTGAATTTCTGGGAATGGAAAACGTATACCGCGGCGTTGCCACAGCTTTGGTTCCATCCCGTCTCTCGATGGCTGCCCTCCGCCGTGAGGTCACTGACACGGAAATCTTCCACTCCGGACGCGACAATCAACGGGAATGCCGTGGAAACTTCAGGTGAGTTTTGCAGCATATAGTCCACGTCCAGGATCTGATCGAAGAAAAGCGTCGATCCCTCCACGCGCTCGATGGTTTTGACAACGGCACACCAGCCTCCCCGGTCGGCCTTGTCAACTAGAGTGACGCCCATGCCCGGCCGAAAGCCGCCGGCATCTTCGACCGTTGCCTGATCCTGAGTGCTCTCCGCATCGACGGTTATCCGGCTATTTAATGCGGGAGCCTTCTTGAGAATGGTCTTGTCCTTTCCTTCCCCTACGAGGTTCACATGACTTGCGAGGCGGAGAGCATTGGAAATGGCGTAGGTTCCGGCTTTGATCAGAACCGTTCCCCCGCCTGCCGCGGCCACACGGTCGATCGCTTGCTGGATGGCGAGGTTGTCATCGCCAATGACATCCGAACTCTCGCGGCCGACGGTAACGGTGAGAGTTTTCTTTTGCTCGGGTTGACCTTGTGAACACGCCGCCCAGCCAAGCAATGTCACCAGTAGAGCAAAGCCAAGAGCGCACTGGAACGCGGTTCCCCTTGGCCGATTCTCGATCGACTTTGGAACCAGCATCCAATCGTCGCCCTGGCCGTGCATTCGAACAAATCGTCCTCGCATACTTCCCTCCCGGCCGAATCCCCGCAGGGTCCGTTCGTGCATCGTCAATGCCTCGTCAAAACTCGCATTAAACCCGAGCTGGATGATCATTGTCAAATCAGCTCGCTGAGCAGTAGTGTTTTAATTTCGGGCGTAGCGCTGGGCTTGAGTCCGGCATGTGCCGCCCTAAAGGGCGGCGCTACGCCCCAATTAGGACACTACTCGCTGAGCAGTTGTAGCAGGCTTAAGCACACATCAAGCCCGCGGATGGAGTGGCGCGCCTTCCGGAACCCATGAGTCCGTCTGTCTTCAAGACGGATATCCCTCAAGTAGTGACTCCAGTGCGCTGGCGAGGAGGACACAGGCAAGAGTTGACACATTGTCCTTGACAGCCCCGCATTGCCGGGGTATTTTGGGCTCGACTTATTATCACAATCAAAGACCCGCACGCTACGCACTCCCTGGAAGTGTCACTGAGCCTGTGGGCTGACTATTGAGTAAGAGGAGATAACGATGAAGCGCATTGCTTGGCTGATTGTGTTGATGTTTTGGGTAATACCGACCGCCGTGCAGGGCCAAGAGACGGGGCTGGAGTCGATGACCGGCAAGACCGTGCTGGTGTTCACGCCTCACCCGGACGATGAACTCTGGGGGGCCGGCGGCACGATTGCACTTCTCAACCAGCACCACAACAAGGTCTACATCGTCTTGTATACCAACGATGACAAAGGCTCGTACGACCTGGAGATGAGCTCGCAACGGCTGGCGCGGATCCGCAAGGCTGAGGAAGAAGCCGCGGAAGCAGTGCTGGGAACCCCCAAGGAGAATCTGTCATGGATGGGTTATGACGATGGCATGCTGGAATACGCGCCGCAGCCCAAGCTGGTGGAGGAGACCACCGCGATCATCCGGCGAATCCGTCCCGATGTACTGCTGTGCCCGGACCCCGGCGAGTGGTATGTGCGCTGGCACAAAACCGACCATCGCATGGCCGCGAACAATACCGTTGACGCGGTTCGTGCGGCCGAGTTCTGGCTCTACTTTCCCAACCAGCGGTTGCAACAGCACCTGGAGGCTTACCTGGTACCGCTGATGTACTTCTATTACACCACTCCGCAGGAAGCGAACACCTGGGTGAACATTGATTCGGTCATGCAACTGAAGCTGGAAGCGGGAGCCAAACATGTGAGCCAGTTCGATCCCGCCCTCACCAAGTACCGGCCGGATTGGGATCCCTCCGACTTGGCTAAGTTCAAAAAGGAACTGACCGACCAGCAGCCCAAGAAGGATGGGCACAACGTAGAAGTCTTTCGCAAATCAACCGGCTTCAACCAGGAATAAAGCGATTACGACGGATCGGGCGGTCAAGGCCCCCGAGGGTGGCTTGACTGGCCTCGGGCGGGCTCGAAAACCGAGCCCATGAAGCCGACCGATCAGCCGCAGCAAACGTCCGTACCTTGGAAAGCGGTAGCGGCACGAAAACTGTGGTCTCGTCCGCGGCAGAAGGGGGCAAAGAAGAGGAGGAACATGCTATGAAAAGTGTGCCGATCGGGAGGAAGTGGTCTTGCTGTTTGGCGGCTGTGATGGGGTTTCTGCTCTGTTTTGTCTCAAACGCAGCGTTCGGCAGCGTCAACGGTCGCATTTCCGGCACGGTCAAGGACCCGACAGGTGCGGTAGTGCCCGAAGTTACCGTCACGGCTGCGGATGCGGAGACCGGTCTTAAGCAGACCACCCAGACGGATTCTCAAGGCTTTTACGCGTTTCCCGCACTTCCTGTCGGACACTATGATTTGGAGACCCACAAGACGGGGTTCAAAGACTACAAACAAACCGGACTGACGATCGATGTGAACACATCGCTTCTCGTGGACGTGTCACTTCAGCTCGGCGCGGAAACGCAACAAGTTACGGTAAACGCGGTTTCGGCCCATGTTGAAACCACCAGCACGCAAATGGGCGAGGTGATTGGTGAGACCAAGATGACGGCGATTCCGTTGAACGGCCGTAGTTATACCGACCTCTTGGCCCTGCAACCCGGCGTCGTGCCGGTAAACTCCGGCGAGTACTCTAGTGCCCAAGTGTCTGGAAGTCTCAATCCCGGCAACCTCTCGGTGAGCGGACAGAGAGAATCGGCCAATGGCTTCATGGTGAATGGCGGCAACGTGGAAGAACCTCTCAGCATGGGCACCACGATCATTCCCAATCTGGATTCGATTGCGGAGTTCCGGATTCTCACGAACAATTTCGATGCCGAATACGGCAATTACAGCGGCGGGCTCGTCAACGCCGTCACCAAGTCCGGCACCAACCAATTTCATGGCGACGTGTTCGAGTTTCTTCGCAACACAAATCTCGACGCGCGCAACTTCTATAGCCCCGACCGGGGCACGTTTATCCAGAATCAGTTCGGCGGCACTGCAGGTGGCCCCATCATTCACGATAAGCTCTTCATCTTCGCGGACTACCAGGGCACCCGGCAGATTCTTGGCCAGAGTTCCGGCGATATCGCCGTGCCTTCTGCGCAAGAACGCACCGGCGACCTTGGTCCGGCCGCCTTCGGGAGTATCAGTGGGTCCGCTGGGAGTCTCGTCTTTACTCCCAACACGGTCAATGGCGATTATTGGGCGAATTCCCTGACACAGAGCCTCGGGTACGCCGTCCAGTCCGGCGAACGCTATTCGCTTTACGATCCCAACGCGCAGGTCAACCTTTGCACGAGTACAACGCAATGCGTCTTCCCCAATGGCGTTATTCCGAGCGGAGCTTTCACCACTCCGTCCACCAACATTCTGAAATATATTCCACTGCCCAATAATGGAGCCTACTTCTCCACATCAGCCGACAACGGCAGATTGAGAGACGACAAGGGCGGCATCCGGCTCGATTCTAACAGCCACTATGGCTCGATCGCTGCCTACTATTTCATGGACGACTACTCGCAAAACAGCCCCTATGCTACGGCCACTTTGCCGGGGTTTAACGACATCAACCTGGGACGATCCCAAATGTTCAACCTCAGCGATACTAAGACTTACGGGGGCACCATCGTCAATGAGCTTCGCCTCAATTTCATGCGTGAAAGTCTAGCCGAGGATGAACCGAGTGGCGGTCTGGGTGTGACGTTGAGTTCGCTAGGATTTGTCACCGGCCCGAATACACCAGGCATCGTGGTGCAAAACCCTGAGCTCCAAGGTGTTCCTCCCATCAGCTTCAATAACTATTCTCTGGGAGTGCCCGCCTACCCGGCCCACAATTACGCTAACATTTATCAAATTCTGGACAATTTCTCGAAAGTCAAAGGAACGCATACCCTCAAGATCGGCGGCACTTTCCACTTCGATCAATCCACGATCAGGGGAGAGGGCGTTAGGAACGGGACATTCGGATTCACAGGTGTGGAGACGGGAAGCGACTTTGCGGATTATCTGCTGGGCGCCGCCGCCTATTACGACCAGGGTGATCAGGAGCCGCTCTATACCGAAACGCGCTATGGAGCATTGTTCGCTCAAGACAGTTGGCGCGCGACTTCCAACCTCACACTCAACTACGGACTACGCTGGGAAGTCACCATGCCCTGGTACGAGAAAAGAGATGAGCTCGAAACCCTGGTGCTAGGGGAGCAATCGAAGAAATTCCCCGGCGCGCCCACAGGATGGGTATTCCCGGGAGATCCGGGAATTCCTTCTACGATAGCGCCGACCCACTATCACGATTTCGCCCCCCGTCTGGGTCTTGCCTACTCGCCGAGCGCTTCCAGTGGAGTGCTCGGGCGACTTCTAGGTGGTCCCGGCAAGACAAGCATTCGCGCGGGTTACGGTGTATTCTTCACCGCCTTCGAAGGGGTTTCGCAAGGCAATATTTCAGGTGATGCGCCGTTCGGCTATTTCTGGGCCAGCCCCGCCCCTCCACTGTTTGCTACCCCGTTCATTGACCGGGCGACGGGCCATGATGAGGGTCAACGCTTCCCGATTGCTCTGCCGCCCGTCAACGTTTCGGTCAGCAATCCCGATAACAACGTGGACTGGTCATTCTACACTCCAATCTCCGGGTCGCCGACATGGTACCACGGGAACCGAGTACCTTACGCGGAAGATTACAGTTTCGCGCTTCAACGGCAAATCGGAACGGCCAGCATTCTCAGCGTTTCCTATGTGGGCACGCAGGGTCACGCCCTGCTGGGCAGCGTGGAATCTAACCCGGGCAATCAGGCACTATGCTTGAGTCTGAGCGAGGCGAGTGCAGTCGTGCCGGGGGGTGCAACCTGCGGACCCTTTGGAGAAAGCGGCGTCTATACAACCGCGAGCGGGACGGTTATCAATGGCACTCGTGGTCCCTTTGGCCCGAACTTCGGCAGTAATCAGTACTTTATCACCATAGGAAATTCCGCCTATAACGCCCTCGAGGTCACGCTGCGGCACACCAGCGGGCCCTTCGAGCTTCTCGCGGGATACACGTACAGCAAATCGATTGACCAGGGCTCAGGTTACGAAGATGTCCTGAATCCCTATAACTATCGTCTGGCTCGAGTGCTCTCCGCATTTGACATGGCACACAACTTTGTTGTCAGCTACCGCTATGAGCTTCCGTTCAGCCATTTCTTCGGCTCCCACCGCGCCACGAGCGGTTGGACTTTAACCGGTATCACGCGGTTTACCACCGGTCTCCCCGTTGCCATGTCGGAGGTGGACGACAACTCGCTCATCGGCTCCTTCGGGGGCAATCCGATCGACTTCCCCAACTACACGCCTGGCAATCTCGAGTACAATAACCCGCGCTCCGGAAAACCGTACTTTAATCCGTCGCTGTTCAGCCCGGAAACCCTCGGAGAATCGGGGACTGCCGCCAGGCGCTTCTTCCATGGGCCCGGGCTCAACAATTGGGATCTCGCCTTATTGAAGGATACGCATATCACGGAATCGAAAGTGCTACAGTTCAGGTTCGAGTCCTTCAATCTCGTCAACCATGCGCAGTTTGGCACTCCGGTTGGAAACATTGACAGTGGATTGTTCGGTTACGTGACCACAGCCGGCAATCCGCGCATCTGCCAGGTGGCTCTCAAATTCTTGTTCTGAGGCAGAATATGAAAAAGCAAACGACGCGAAGGCAGTTCCTGGAGGCTGCGGTGGCCGGCACCGTGGCAGTCAGCGGATCAAGCGTGGCGATGCCGCCTCCGGCAATGCGACCCCAGTCGTCAGATCGGCTCGCTTTGCTGGGAGGCGAACCCGTCCGCCGCAAGCCTTTTCCCTCCTGGCCTCTGGTCCAGCAAAACGACGAAACGCAGTGGAAACAGGTCCTGGACTCGCGAAAGTGGTGCCGGTTGGATGGCAGCTACGCGAGGAAGTTCGAGGAAACCTGGGCCAAAACCTTGGGCGCCCGCTACTGCCTCGCAACCATGAATGGCACGAATGCACTTATCACTTCGCTCAATGCCCTCGGGATCAGCCCCGGCGACGAAGTCATCGTGCCACCTTACACGTTTGTGGCCACGGTGAATGTCGTCCTATTCCAGCATGCGCTGCCGGTCTTTGTGGATACCGACCGCGACACCTTCCAGATCGATGCCAGCAAAATTGAGGCGGCCATTACTCCGCGCACCAAATGTCTGCTTCCCGTGCACCTTGGGGGAGCGCCCGCGAACCTGGACAAGATTCTATCGATCGCCCGCGACCACAAGATACCCGTCGTTGAGGATGCCTGCCAGGCACACTTGGCCGAATGGCGGCAGAAGAAGGTCAGCACGCTGGGCGATTTGGGTTGTTTCAGTTTTCAAGCGTCGAAGAACTTGAATTCGGGAGAGGGCGGTGCAGTCCTCTCGAACGACTCGCACCTCATCGAAGTCTGTGAGAGTTTCCACAACGCCGGCCGCGGCACAGAACACAAGGAATTCGGCTATGTCCGCAATGCCACCAACGCCCGCATGACCGAATTCCAGGCAGCCCTCCTGCTCACACAACTATCGCGCTTGGAAGAACAGTCTCGCACACGGTCGGAAAACGCGACACACCTCACCAAGTTGCTAGGCGAGATTCCTGGCATTGCTCCCGCTCGGACCTACGAGGGGTGCACGCGGAATGCCTATCATCTTTATATGCTGCGCTATGACCCGGCGCACTTTGCAGGACTGCCGAGGGCTCGCTTCCTAAAAGCGTTGGAGGCGGAAGGCGTTCCCTGCTCGGGCGGCTATACTCCCCTGAACAAGGAACCCTTTCTCAGGAACACGCTGCACTCACGGGCCTACCAAACCATCTATTCATCCGCAGAAATCGCCGCCTACGAGGAACGCAACCACTGCCCCGTGAACGATCACCTGTGCGAAGAAGCAGTCTGGTTTACCCAGGAAATGCTTCTGGGCCCGAAGGAGGACATGGAGCAGATTGCCGAGGCGATTCGCAAGATTCAGAAACAGGCTTCCGCACTATTGAGCTCTTAGCAGTTTGAGGAGGCCGCAGGGCGTGGCGGTCAATCACCCGAGAGACGTCGCATGAATCGACTGGCAATTTTCGGTGGCAAACCGATCCGAAATAAGCCCTTCCCCGCATGGCCAGTGTTCGACAAAACGGAAGAAGACGCTTTGCTGGATGTCCTCCGTAGCGGCAAATGGTGGAGGTATGCTTACAGCGAAGCGTCTGGCCAAGCTGGGGTGCCGCAATCGAAGGTGGCTGAGTTTGAGCGTGCTTTCGCCCGCCATCAAGGGGCAAAACATGGCATCGCTTGCGCCAACGGGACGGCAGCACTGGAAGTCTCGTTAAAAGCGTCGGGCGTAGGGCCGGGCGATGAGGTCATCGTCCCAGCCTACACCTTCGTGGCCACGGCCACTTCCGTCTTGAATGTCAATGCCGTACCGATTTTCGCCGACATTTCTGGCGCAACCTTCAACCTCGATCCCACAAGCGTGGAGCGCGCGATCAGCAGTAGAGCCAAGGCCATTATTCCCGTGCACTTTGCCGGCCTGGCTGCGGACATGGACGCCCTTCTGGAAATTGCGAAGCGGCGCAATCTCCTGGTGATCGAAGACGCCGCCCACGCTCACGGCGCCGCCTGGAAAGACCAGGGATTAGGGAGCGTCGGGCACGCCGGAACCTTCAGCTTTCAAGCGTCAAAGAACATGACTGCCGGCGAGGGCGGACTGATTCTTACAAGTGACGAAGAGTGCGCCACGCTCTGCGAGTCCTTCGCTTCGTTGGGCCGGAAAACGGGGGCGCCATGGTACGAGCATCATCGCCTCGGCTGGAACTACCGCATGACCGAGTTTCAGGGGGCGTTGCTTCTTCAGCAATTGGCACGGCTTGAGGCGCAGAATTCCAGACGGCGGGAAAACGCATCCCATCTCACGACCCTGCTTTCCCAAATCCCCGGCATCCAGACTTTGCAAATACCCGAATACGTGACGCGACACTCGTATCATCTCTATATATTCCGTTTGAAAGAGAGCGAATTCGGAGTGTCGCGGGCGAGTTTTCTGGATGCGCTTGAAAAAGAGGGCATCCCGTGCACGGGCGGATATGCCCATCCGCTGTATAGGAACCCGATGTTCTTGAATCGCGACTTTTACAACCACGGGTGCCCCTTGACCTGCGGGCACTATGATAGCAGCGTCGATTTCTCGGCGTTTGAAGCGCTTTGTCCCAATGCGGAACGTGCCTGCCGGGAAGCCGTGTGGTTCGAACACCGCCTCCTGCTCGCGGAGCGGGAAGACATGGAGGATATCGCTCGCGCGATCTCCAAGGTTTACGAATGCAGAAACGAGTTCGCGGAGAGTTCCGCGCCGGTGAATGGGTAATTCTCTGGAAACAATTGTAAATGGAGCCGCAGTAGCCCGCGCCTGCCCCATCCGCTCGTTAGGATTCAACAAAGAGCACCGAAATTGGTTTGATCCCGAGCATCACCGAAGGTATTATTCTTCAACGCTAAATGGTGATGAAAGCTACCGTATCAAGGGTGTGCGGACACACGGCAGTTGACAATCAATTCAGGTTATAAGGAGGGATGAATGCGCCCAATCGTGGCGGCAACTCTCGCGAGTGTACTGAGCGTCGCTCTCGCCCCAGCACAGACGACACCTCGAACTGTCGCGCCGTTTCTTCAAATGTCGGCCCAACCGGTACCCGTCACGGCCTACCAACTTCAGCGCTACATGATGGAGCGAATTCCGAAGCTTCCCAGGCCGGCAACTGCTGAGCAATGGACAAGGGAAGCGGCGAAGGTGCGGCAGCATGTGCTCGACGACATCGCGTTCCACGGCTGGCCGCGGCAATGGGTCGATGCGCCCCCGCGTTTTGAAAGTGTCGGCACGGTAGAAAAGGGCCAAGGCTTCCAGTGGCGAAAATTACGATTCGAAGTCGTCCCCGGGTACTGGTCAACAGCTATTCTCTACGAACCGGAGGCCGCCGCCGGCAAGAGTCCGGCCCTCTTATATGTTGAGGGGCATGAATATGCCCGGGGCAAGGCCGTGGAATACGCACAAAAGGCATGCATTAATTTTGCGAAACGCGGAATCGTAACGCTCAACCTGGAGTGGATTGGAATCGGCGAGCTTGCCGATAAATTCAGCGAGCACGATTTCGGTTCTCACCTGGATCTGGTGGGCGCGAACGCCCTGGGACTCTTTTACCTGGGGATGCGACGTGGCCTCGACTATCTTGCCCAGCTTCCCCAGGTTGATACCCAGCGCCTGGGCATGACGGGCCTCTCCGGCGGGGGATGGCAAACCATTATGCTCAGCGCCCTCGACCCACGCGTGGCCGTCATGGTGGAAGTGGCCGGCTTTGGCTCCCTCGAATCGAACATCACGCACCCGGTTGATACCGACGATATCGAGGAGACACCCACCGATTTCCTCGACGGTGAGGACTTCACCGACCTGGTCGCCCTCCGCGCCCCACGTCCGACGCTGCTGATCCACAACGGCGAAGACGATTGCTGTTTCCGCGCCATGTTGGTGAAGCCCTATATCTTTGACAGCATCAAACCCTTCTTTCAGATATTTGGAAAGCCTCAGGAACTGGGGTTCTACGAGAATCACGATCCCGGGACCCACAACTACCAGCTCGACAATCGCCTTCAGGCCTATCGATTTTTCACCGAGCACTTTCATTTGCCCGTGGCAACCGACGAGATCCCCAGTGGGGCAGATTTGAAGACGTTCGAAGAGCTCAAAGTGGGCGTGCCGGCGGATAGCCTTACGACCCTGGGACTGGCGAAGAAACTCGCCGAGGGCATCAGCCGTCCCGCCATCCCCTCGGAGCCGCCGGCCCTCGAAAGTTGGGCACCGTCGCAGCGGAATAGCCTCGCCGCGGTGATTCGTTACCAACCGGTGGCGGTAGAGAGCGCCTGGAGGTTTTGGAATTCAAATCAGAAAGGCCTTGAAACACTCTCTTATCGTTTCGATTTCAACAACCGGCTCAGCGCGACGGGCGTCTGGCTTAAGGCCATTAGCGCTCCGGCGAATGCCCCAGCCACCATCGTATTGAACGACCGAGGCCGCAAGGAAGCAGGGGACGCTGTCTCCGATCGCGTCAATCGCGGCGACCAGGTGCTCGCGCTTGACGTTCTATTCAACGGGGCAACGGTGCCGCAGAGCCCCGACCCGACGGATTACGAGATGCTTGTGGCCAGCATGGGAGATCGCCCCTTGGGCCTCGAAGTCGGCCAGTTGATTGGGGCGGCGAAGTGGCTGGCACAAACCTCCGCCCAACCGACGCTGCGGATCGAGACAACGGGGCTGCGAAGCCAGGTCGTGGCGCTTGTAGCCGCAGCGCTGGAACCCCGGCGATTTTCCGAGGTGGTCGCGACGGGGGGCATGCACAGTCTGGGATTCCTGCTGGACGCGCCGGTCCCGCATCGTTCCGCGCCTGAACTTTTCTGCCTGGATTTGTACAAAGACTTTGACCTCGACCATTTCCGGGCAATGGCGGCGCCTACGAAAATCAGCGAGACTGATTTCGTGAAACCCGGGGATGTGAAACCTGCTCCGGCCTCCGACGGTGAATGATTTTGTCAGCAGGTACCACGTTCTTCGCGGTCGGTGCCGGGACTGTACCGAAGCCGTGAGAACAAGTCCGGGCCCATATCAGACGGGGCCCGTAGCTCTTCTTTCTTCCGGCTCTTCACGCAGGCAATAAAGTTCGCAAAGTGGTCTTCCTCGGTCTCTCCTGCGGACGGGCCGGGCTCCTGGTCTTGTCCCCGCCACGACTTGTACCCTCCGTCATTGCTGATGGCGCGATAGCCTTTGGAACCGTTTTGAATCCCCACCAGCCGTTATTGGCGGGCAGCGTACTGTTGGTATTTCTCTGCGATGCGCGCATCCTTGTACGTGCCGTCATGAATCAGTACACGATAGCGAAATCGCAGCGACTGGTTGTCGCGGATCGTATCGCTGCCGTCCTGAGTCTGGTCGTGCGTAAACTCTTTGATGCCAAAGGGATTCGCCGCGAACAGCCCGTAACCGCGCGCATGCCAATAGGTGGGATGCCGAAAACTCTGCGGACTGTCGAAAATCGCAATTCCCAGCGTTTGGCCGTCGATGACGCCGTCGTAATCAACCCAATTGGCGCGCTTTCCCCAGATCTGGGGCTCACCCTCGCCACCTTCGGAGTTCACCATGTGCCCCGTAGGTGCGTCGAGTTCCGGCGCCACTCGAATAGCGAAGGTGCCTTCCTTGGTGTCTCCAATCTTCAGCGGGCCGTGGTTGGCTCGAAGCACAATCTCACAATCAATCACGCGCGAGTTCGGGTCACCGCTAAAAGTAAACTCTTGCGTCTCTTCTCCGATCGGCTTGTGATCGCCGATCAAATCGAAGGTGGCGCGAATAGTGCCCGAATCGGCGTCGCTCTTGACTTCGTCAACCTTGCGGAGCACCATTCGCCCGTAACGCGATTTTTCATTGGGCCCATAGTACTTCCGGAATACTTCTTCGCCCCAGAAATCGTAGCCCCCAATGTCACCGTGCCCAAAGTACAAGGGGCGCTGGTGCGGTTCCAGGCTATCATCGTGTTCCTGTCCAGGGGGAATCGCATCGCCCACCGGAAAGCCCCGCGTGACAACGATGACGTGGGCGTCGCGCAGAGGTTGCAGATAGGCTTTAGCCGTCTGGGTATCGAAATGGTAGGTCGTAAAAGGCTTCCCGCCGATCGAGACGTCGATGGTGTCCCCTTGTCGCGCCAAAGTCACCTTTTGTGCTTGGGCACGGCCCGGCACCGGCCCAAGCGTCATGACCGCGAGCAGTAAAAGCAGATTTGCAGTCTTCGTTTGCACTAGGCCAACCTCCCCATGAAATCCGCGGGCCCGACACTACTCGACTCTGTCTTTGAATGCACACTCGGATCTCCGGACGCGCGACGCACCACCAGGAGAAGACTGGCCGACCCTGCGAGGAACACCCTGCGACACTGAAGCATTGTGGCTCCTGTCTCAATGTGGAATTACCAGCGCCCGAACTACCGTGGAAGTAGCGGCGGTCTCTGCCCGCCGTTCGGCGCTCGGAGAGCGCGGGTACAATCTATGCCGCGCCGAACCCCACGGCTTTCAGAAGAATTCAGGGGCGGACAAGTGGTCTGGCAGGATCCGCAGTTTGGCTTGACCCCGTGTGCCGGACCAACCGTTAGGGTTTCGCTCACTGTCGGCGTGCATCGTTTCCGCGTGTTTCACCCACGGCCAATGACATTGGACCTCTTCAAAGTCCTCTTTGCACCCCGGCTCGGTGCGAAGGCTCGTACTTATTGCACTGTCAAACCTGATCCTGGGTTTTGTAGCCGCAAATTTCCCGGCAGTCTGCGCAGTAAAACTGACCATCCTCGGTGAGGCGAAGCGCGTAATCCGTCTGGCACAGGGCGCAATACTTAATGCACGTGCAGCGACTCTCGGGTTGATCGCAAACCAGACAGCGGAATTCCTTGTGGGCCATGACTAAACGCCTCATTTCCAGAACGGAAACTTCTATCGGTCTATTGTCCCGCCAAGGTCAAATAAAATCAAACCGCGTCCGCGGCGATGCTGAAGTGAGGCGTAAGGAGGGCAGGCCAAGGCCAGGACGCAAACTGGCGCGCGCGGGAAATCCCCTGGATGGCCCATTGCTAGGCTATAATCCACACGGTTGCGCACGGTGGAAACGCGCTCCCCATGTGCGGGCGAAGGTCGCGAAAGAATGGACGGCCCGGTGTAGACGAGCGGCGGTAACAAGGTGTGGAGGTCAGGCCCACGCCACAGATCGCTCCTGACTTCTCACAGCGAATGGTTTGTCTTTCCTCAAGTCGGGTGGATCGCAAGCCCGTTCATTCGGACTAGAATACCGCGGAAGCACCATGAAGAATCGCGAAAATGTTGTGGCCTATGGCGATGTTGATGAAACAAATAGAGTTAGCAGTGGTATCTCGCGATGTTGATGATAACAAACCTGGTTATCGAAGATGTGGGCCAGAGCGAGACGGCGCAATCGATCCCGGAGCTGAAAACAGCTTGGCGATGGTCGCGATAGCAATCGACCGGGGGGTTAACCGTTCTGTACCCCATTCAGCACCCATGGAACCCCTTCTGAACATCTGGAAAGCAAAAGACGCGCGCACTAAGAGCAGTCAAGCTGACCCGGTCAGGGTGAATTCGTTCGAGCCTCCAAGCGCTATAAGCCTTAAGCGGTTGTAACTTGTTCTGGACAAGCCCCGCACGGCGTTGTATGCTCCTCGGAAGCACGGGGTAGGTTTCAGGTGTGCTGGGTA
>JBKQVI010000022.1:0-5705 GCA_052139985.1 Terriglobia bacterium | reverse complement strand
CGTGGAACTTCCAGGAAATTGTATGTGGCTGAGGATAAATAACTTAGCGCACCGACTGGGTGTCGGCCAGGGGGAAAAAGGGGAATAAAAAATAAGGGATAGTCCCACGATGTTGTTGAAAACAAAGGAAAACAAAAGTGACAATTTGACTAATCCCACGATATCTATGAAAAAAAACTACTTATTTTTTATACCCACGATGTGTATGAAAATAAAGACACTTGGAAAAAACCGCAGGTCGAAAGCGTAGATGGAGGCTGGCGCCCAAGACCGCTCCGGTTTTGTTCCCTCGACCGCTTCAACCGTAACATAGAAACTCCAGACGTGGGCAGGATGCACGTGCCACTATCACCTTCTCCGCAAATGGCGCTTTACTTTCCCGGCTATCTTTGATATTCCGCTGCTGGCTGAATAGGGAGCGTGGACATCGATGAAGATCACTGACATCAAGACTCTGGTCGTCAACGCGCAGATGCGCAATTGGGTGTTCGTTAAGGTTGAGACCGATGTTCCGGGCCTGTACGGCTGGGGCGAGGGTACACTGGAATGGAAAACGCGCGCCGTCGCCGGCTGCGTGGAGGATTTCAAACCCCTGGTGCTGGGCAGAGACCCGACGCGGATTGAGTTCTTGTGGCAGATCATGTATCGCCACTCGTTCTGGCGCCTGGGCGTGATCGGAACCACCGCCATGTCCGCAATTGAACAGGCGTGCTGGGACATCACGGGAAAATCGTTGGGCGTTCCCGTTTACAAGTTGTTGGGCGGCCGCGTCCGCGACAAGGTGCGAATGTACACGCATCTCGGCATGGGTGAGATGAAGGCGGTGTATGAAACCTCCGCGGTCGAACCTCTGATTGAACGCGCCCAGGCATTGTGGACAAAGGGCTATTCCGCAATAAAGGTCGTGATTGTACCCCTCTCGGAGCCACTCATGGGACTGCCGGCAGTACGACATTTTGCCCATCTGATGGGCAAGTTGCGCGAGGCCGTCGGCGACAATATGGACATTATGATCGACTTCCATGGCCGCACCACCACCGGCCAAGCCATTGAGTACATTCGCGCAGTCGAGGAGTTTCACCCCTTCTTTTGCGAAGAGCCCGTTCCGCCTGAGCAAACCGACGCATTGCTGGAAGTGCGGCGCAGCGTGCGCACGCCCATCGCGACGGGCGAGCGCCTGGCCACGCGTTGGGATTTTCGCCGCGTGTGCGAACTCCAGGCCTGCCACGTTTTGCAGCCCGACCTCTGCCATTGTGGCGGATTGCTCGAAGCCCGCAGAATTGCCGCCATGGGTGAAACCTATTTGATGGGGATTGCTCCGCACAACCCCAACGGCCCGGTAGCCAACGTGGTGGCGCTGCACTTCGATCTTGCCACCCCCAACTTCCTGATCCAGGAGGATATGGTGGGCGACGTCCCCTGGCGCTTCGACGTCGTCCAAACAAAGCTGAAGTCCGAAAAGGGTTACTGGCTGCCGCTCGATGAACCCGGACTGGGCGTCGATATCAATGAAGCTGAAGCGCGCAAGCATCCCTTCGAGCAAGAAGTACTCGAACAAATGGTGTTTCACGCGGACGGCTCGGTGGCTGAATGGTAGGCGATTAATCGGGTGATCTGGTGATCCGACGATCGGGTGAACAGAAAGGCGGCAACGCCGGAGCGGCTTTTGTTTACTAGTCACTCGTCACTGCCGTTAGTTTGCTTGTCACTAGTCACTGCACTTAAAACCTATGAACAATCATTTCTGGTTTGGCATGGCTATTATTCTCGTCAGCGGCGCGATGAATGCCGCATTTGCGCTGCCCATGAAGTACTCCCGGAGTTGGAAGTGGGAGAACCTCTGGTTGGTCTTTTCGGTGGTCGGAATCTTTATCGTGCCCTGGACGCTGGCGTTTGGGCTGGTGCCGCGGCTCCTGCACGTTTACGTGGAAGTTCCGCCGCGGGCGCTGTTCCTTCCCCTCCTTTTCGGACTGCTCTGGGGCTTTGCGCAGGTGACCTTCGGAGTGAGCCTGCGAATGGTGGGCGTCGCTCTGACGTTCGCGGTCGTGTCCGGCCTCGCCAGTCTTTCGGGATCGCTGGTCCCGATGCTGGCCTTTCATCCCGAGGAACTGTTTCGCCCGCGAGGACTGATGTTGCTTCTCAGCATTCCGTTTCTGATCGTGGGCCTAGTGTTCTACGCGCTCGCCGGCCGGAGACGGGAAAGGGAGCAGGCCGACCCCAATGCTGACCCCTCAACGGCAAAGGGTAGTTTCGCCACGGGTCTGGCTCTCTGCATCTTTACGGGAATCTTCGGATCGAGCTACAACCTGGGATTCGCCTTCGCCGGCGATGTGATTCGTGCAAGCCAACGCCACGGCGCCGGCCCCCTCACCTCGACCTATGCGGTGTGGAGCATGGTGCTCGGAGCCGGGTTCATTCCCAACCTGGTTTACTGCATCTACTTGCTGAAGAAGAATCGGACGGGAAATCTGTTCGGCCGCAGTGGCTGGACCCGTGAAGCGGTCCTGGCCGTAGCCATGGCCCTCCTGTGGGTTACCGCCGTCCTGAGTTATGGGATCGGAGCCACGCTGGTGGGGGCCGTGGGAACGTCGGTAGGTTATATGCTGTTCATCGCCGCGAGCATCCTCTTCGCCAATGCCTTCGGGATTATGGCGGGCGAATGGAAAGGCGCAAGCGTCCGCACCAAGAGGTTTCTGTTCACAGCCGTCGCTTTCATCCTGATGGCCGTCATCGTGGTAAACCTCGGCGGCCTTTTCCGATAACACCGTGAACGGCGGCGGAAGCGGCACATCCTGCGCTGACGTACAATGGCGCGGATACTGAGGTTTTCGCTTGAACAAGAACCTGCTGTCACACGTAGTGAACGTTGCCCGCGTTCTCGGCGCGGTCGGGACAATCGGCGGAATCACAGTTTTCTACTATCGCCTCATTAGCGTCAACAACGTAACGGTGGCCCTTTCATTTCTGCTGGCGGTGCTGGCGATTGCCACACGTTGGGGACTGGTGGAGGCGCTGGCGGCTTCGGTTGCCAGTATGCTTTGCTTCAATTTTTTCTTCCTCCCGCCCATCGGAACCTTTACGATCGCGGACCCCCAAAACTGGGTGGCTTTTTCCGCTTTCGTGGTGACGGCGGTCATTGCCAGTCATCTTTCTGCCAGCGCAAGAAAGCAGGAAATGGAATCCACGCAGCGCCAGCGGGAAATGGAACGGCTGTACACCTTGAGCCGGAACTTACTGCTGCTGGAGGTTCGCGGCCCCTTGGCCCAGGAGATTACAAACTCCATCGCTCAGGTGTTTGAATTGCCGGGCCTCGTATTTTATGACCGCACCACCGACCGGATTCACCACGCCGGTCCGCGCGACATTCCCGTGGAGGCCGGCAAACTGCGTGACACCGCGCTTAATGGCACGGTTTTTCACGATGCCACAACCAAAACCATCATCATTCCGATCAGCCTGGGAGGCCAGCCGATCGGCAGCTTGGGAATTCAAGGCGCGCAGGTCTCGGAAACGGCGCTGCACGCCATCGCCAACCTGACGGCCATCACCTTGGAGCGCGCACACGCTCAGGACGTCGCCACCCGGGCCGAAGCCGCCCGGCAGAGTGAGGAACTGAAGTCCACCATGCTCGATGCCCTGGCGCACGAATTCAAAACGCCCCTCACGCCGATCAAGGCGGCGGTGACCTCGATGCTATCCGACAGCGACCTGAGTCCGACCCACCAGGAACTTCTGCACATCGTTGACGAGGAGGCCGACCGGCTGAACTCGATGCTCACCGAGGCGATCCAAATGTCACGCATTGAAGCCGGTGAGCTCCAGTTGCGCCGAAGCCCACAGTCTCTGCATGGAATTGTCCGAGCGCAGTTGGAGAAGCTGGGAGAGAGCATCGAGGGCCGCACCCTGACCATCGAGGTGCCGGAAAACCTGCCCCGCGTAAGCGTCGATGCGGAGTTCATCGGAACCGTGATCTGGCAACTCTTGAGCAATGCTTTGAAGTACACACCGCCGGGCAGTCCCCTTACGCTCCGCGCGACCGAGGGAGAGACAGAGGTCATCGTTACCGTTGAAGACTGTGGGCCGGGAATTCCCGAGCAAGAACAACGCAAGCTATTCGACAAATTTTACCGAGGCAAGGATCAACGTGAGAGGATACCGGGGACGGGCATGGGCCTCACGATTGCCCGGGAGATTGTACGTGCCCACCACGGCAGAATTTGGGTGGAAAGCGGACCCGGGAAAGGGGCAAGATTCTCGTTCTCGGTCCCCCGCGCCCTCAGGGAGTCTTTACTGTGACCAGCGCCAGGATTTTAGTCGTCGATGATGAACCGCAGATTCGCCGCGTGATGCGCACGACCTTAGTGACGCGCGGATATGTGGTAAGCACCGCTCGCAGCGGCGAGGAAGCTTTGGAGAAAGTTCGCGAAGAGCGCTTCGACTTGCTGCTTCTCGATATCAATATGCCGGGAATCGGCGGCATGGAGGCGTGCCGCATCATTCGCTCCCAGAGCGACATTCCCATTGTGATTCTGTCCATTCGCAACGCGGAAAAAGAAAAAGTTGAAGCGCTGGATGCCGGCGCGGACGACTACGTTACCAAACCCTTCAGCATGCCGGAGCTTTTAGCCCGCATTCGCGCCGCCCTCCGCCGGGCGCCGCTCTTAAGCACGGGGTCACCTGATATGTTGGACCTGGGCCAGACGGTTATCAATTTCGTTGCTCGCCGAGTTACCGTGAACGGCACGGAGGTGCGCCTGACCCCTAAGGAGTTTGATCTTCTCCGCTATCTCGCCAGCAATCCCGATGAGGTCATCCCCCATGCCAAGCTTCTTCAGGCGGTTTGGGGGCCGGATTATGGCGAGGAGGTGGAATACCTCCGCGTGTTCATCAACCAACTTCGCAAGAAGATTGAGATCGATCCTTCCCACCCCGAATATCTCCTCACCGAGCCTTGGGTTGGCTACCGGTTTCAACTGCCCGGAAAAGGCTAGTTGACCAAACGTAGTTCCTAAAGGGCTTGAGGCACTATCGGTATTTACACAAAGAGCTTGCCGGCCATGGAGCAAGATTACAGGGCTCAAGTAGGGTTAGGTTCGACCATCGCCTTTTGAGGGTCTTCAACATACCGCGCTGGGGGCGCAAGAGAATTCTCCAGCACAGCCAATCGAGTGCGCATGTTCCGCAGTTCCTCTTCGCCAAGGTTTTCTGCGCAACCCGCTACAATTCGCCTTCCCCGCTCCGTGAGGGTCCGGCGGATCTCCGGGTCGGTGGTAGTGGCGGAGACGTCACCGAGGGCACGGAGCAGCCGCAGGCTGACCGCGATGTCCGCTTTTGAATACAGGCGTATCTGCTCAAACGCAGAATCCAGCAGTTGCTCAAAGCCGATCCATGGAATGCTCGCGCGAAAGACGCCGGGCGGATCGTAGAGGATGGAGTTTGGCACCTCTCTGGAAGCACAGCGGATCAAGACCCGGCTCAACTGGTCCACGCAGCTAATGGCAGTGGTAGGGTCGTTTACGGCGGGCGATATTGCCTTCAGCGCGATGTCAACGATCTGCAAGACCCCAAATTCCACATCTTGCTGCAAGGTTCGGGATGGACCGAAGTCGAAGGCTTCGCGAATTTCAGTGCTTCCCTCAGGGGGAAGGCGATCCGCCTTCGAGACCATCAGCAGCGGGATTGCTGCTGGAACAAACTGGCCGACT
>JBKQVI010000021.1:0-10660 GCA_052139985.1 Terriglobia bacterium | reverse complement strand
ACGAGCCGTAGCGTGGACGTCCCGCCCGCTGTGGCGTGGGCATTCCTTCGCGGTGCTCAGGACAGGCTCTGCCCGTGCCTTCCTGGCGGGAGCGGGACGCTCCGGCGACAGCGGGCGGGACGCCCACGCTACGGCTCGTGGCATGGCCATCCTGGCCATGAATGATCTCAGACGCGCAAGATGCCCGTGCCACATCTTGGGGATTTTGGTTTTAACTTCTATGTAGCGCACCCCCGATCGGCAAACGTTGCCGTTGGGCCGGAACTCCGGTAGACTTTGGGGTTAATTCCTGCATCAGGGAGTTGAGGAGTGGCTCTTCGCAATCGTGTTGCCCTCGTCACTGGAGCCTCGCGTGGAATCGGCAAGGAAATCGCCTTGGCGCTGGGGCGCGCCGGCCTGCGGGTGGCCGTGGCCTTCCGCACCAATAAGTTGGGCGCCCAGCAGGTATTATCGGACTTGCGCGCGGCGGGCACGGAAGGCTTGGCCTGTGCCACGGATGTGACCGATCCTGCACGCGTCAAAGAACTCATTGATGCCATCGCCAAGCATTTCGGCAGGCTCGACGTCCTGGTGAACAACGTTGGCGACTTCGAGTGGAAGCCGGTGGTGGAATCGACCGTGGAAGGTTGGAGTTCCATCATCGTGTCGAACCTCTACAGTGTTTTCTACACCACCAAGTTCGCATTACCTGTGATGCGCCGACAGCGCTGGGGGCGCGTCATAAACCTGGGCGCGGTGGGCGCGGAGCGGGCCTTCGGGCAGGCGAAAATCTCCGCTTACTCCGCTTCCAAGGCCGCTATTGTGGCCTTCACTCGCTCGGTGGCTCTGGAAGAAGCGCGCCATGGGATTACCGCCAACGTGGTGAATCCGCCGGTAATCGACGAGAAAGAATTATCGCTCGAGGAAGCGCAGCGCTTGACCGATGTGCGTTTTCCCGTGGGCCGGCCCGCCACCGGCCGTGATATCAGTGAGGCGGTGAAGTTTTTTGCTTCGGAAGAAGCATCATTCATCACCGGCCAGGTGCTCAACGTGTGCGGTGGGTGGATGCTTTAAAGGCCGGGATACGGGATTCGGGATTAGGGGTTCGGGATTCGGGACACGGGATTCGGGATTGGGAATTTGCGTCCGGCTTGCGATTTCCACTGACGGAATTAGGCGATAGGGCACTGAGCATCGGAATTTCTCGCGATACCTGACCTCCGAAGTTCTCGGTTCTCGCGAATGGCTCTTACTGACAACTGACGACTGACAACGGACAACTTACAGCTTTTTTGCCCATGAAAATTCTCACAGCCTCCGAGATGCAGCGAATTGATCGTCTGACGACGGAGCGGTATGGCGTTCCCAGCCTGACTTTGATGGAGAACGCCGGCCGCGGTGTGGTGGAGTTTCTCGAGGCGCGTCTGGCGCCGCTTGCGAACCAGCACCTTGTGATCCTCTGCGGGAAAGGCAATAACGGCGGCGACGGCCTGGTCGTGGCGCGACTGCTTCGCGAGCAGGGGCTTCGCCCGCGCGTGCTGCTGTTTGCCGACCCCAAGACTTTGCGCGGCGACGCTGCGGCGAATTATGCGCGACTGTCTACGTCCGCACCGCCTGAGATCATCGCGGGCCCCGACGCCTGGCACGCCATCCGGCCCTCCCTTGCGGGCACAACAGTGTTCGTTGATGCTTTGCTGGGAACAGGGCTGTCGAAACCGCTGGAAGGATTCCTGCTGGAAGTCGTGCGCGACATCAATACGGCATTCCCCGGCGCCCGTGTGCTGGCAATAGATTTGCCCTCGGGAATTTCGGCGGATTCCGGCGAGCTTATCGGTGAGCACATGCGCGCAAATTTCAGCGCCACGTTTACAGCGCCGAAGCTTGCCCACGTGTTCCCGCCTGCTTGCGAACGTATGGGCGATTGGGTGGTGAAACAGATTGGGACCCCCGCCGAAGCCCTGGAGAGCGACCCCAGTCTCTCGTTAAATTACACGTTGCGGCAAGAACTAGCCTGGATCGGGAAGCCGAGGGCCGCGGCTGCGAACAAGGGCAATTTCGGGCATGTGCTGATCGTGGCAGGTTCGCTCGGTAAGACGGGAGCGGCGGCCATGGCGGCGCGAGCCGCATTGCGAGCGGGCGCGGGACTGGTGACCGTCGCGACCCCCAAGAGCGCGCTGCCCATCATCGCAACCATGGGTGTGGAGTTTATGACGGAGGCGCTGCCCGAAACCGAGGACGGCGCCATCTCCCTACGCGCCTTGGACGGCCAACTCCTCGATAAGCTCATGGCGAGGAAAACCGTTCTGGCCGTGGGACCGGGCATCGGAGGACACCCCGAAACCGGGGAACTGGTACGGGCCATCGTTAACAAGTATCCGCTGCCCTTAGTGCTGGACGCGGACGGCCTGAATGCCTTTGCCGGCCGCATGGATTCATTCCGCCAGGACGTCCGGTCCGCCGGCGCAACTGTATTCACGCCGCACCCCGGCGAGATGGCGCGCCTGATCGGGAAGACGGTAGCGGAAATCCAAGCCCATCGGCTGGAAGTGGCCCGAGAGTTTTCGCAACGATTTGGCGTCACCCTGGTCCTAAAGGGATTTCGAACCCTGATTGCGTCACCCGACGGGCAGGTGGGGGTGAATCCCACCGGCAATGCGGGAATGGCTAAGGGTGGAACCGGTGACGTGCTAACGGGCCTAACGGCGGGCCTCCTGGCGCAATTTCCGACTCATGCGGTGGGCGAAGTTGCCACGGCTGCGGTATACTTGCATGGTCTGGCCGGCGACCTCGCCGCGGAACAAATGGGACAACATTCCATGTTGGCAGGGGATCTTCTGGAAAGGATCCCAGCGGCGTACAGAGAATTGACGATTGTCGATGCTTGCTGAACGCGTCACGCACTCGCCAGAGGAAACGACAACCTTTGGGCGGGAAATAGCGGTGCACTTGCAACCACCTTGCCTGGTGTTGCTGGAAGGTGATTTGGGCGCGGGCAAGACCACGCTGGTCAAAGGGATTGTCGCCGGACTGGGTGCGGCAAGTGAAGATGAGGTCACCAGCCCTTCATTCACGTTAGTGCATGAATACGGCCCGGCCGGCAGCGTTTATCACGCGGACCTCTACCGTATTGAGGGCGCCCGCGATCTGGCCACGCTGGGACTCGAAGACCTCTCAAACCAGGCTGCGACAGTTCTTGTTGAATGGGGCGAGAAGCTCGGAGATAATGCTCCCAAACCTTGCATTAAGATCCGAATGGAGCACTTGGGAAGTGACAACCGTCGAATCCTCGTCGAGCGTGTGGACGCGTAGGTTTGAAGCACGAAGGTGTGCGGTTCTTGGACTCCTGGCGGTTACTCTCACGGCTGGGTGCGGGGGCGTCCCCAAGAGCCATATTTACACCTTGCAAGCGCCCGCCGTACCCACACCCAGTGATCCCAAGACTGAGTTCGTTTTGGGAGTAGACCACTTCCGCGCGCCGCAAGTCCTACGCGACGATCGCATCGCCTATTATGTGTCCCCCACCCAGATGAACTTCTATCAGTATCATCGATGGGGCTCAGACCCGGCCACGCTGGTCTCCGATTTCACCGCCCAATGGCTGGAATCTAGCGGCGTTTTTGCGCAGGTCAAGATGCTTCCCGTGCGCGAACACGTGGACTACACGCTGGCGGGGAACGTCCGCAGCTTTGAGGAAGTCGATTCCGACGGAACCGCTAAGGTTCGTTTGGCATTGGCGCTTACACTGGTGCGCACCAGCGATCGTAAACTTGTGTGGTCCGGGGAACAGCGCCTGGAGAAGCCCCTTTCGGAACATGGCGTTGAGGGCGTCGCCAGCGCATTGAGTGCTGCTTGCGCCCAAGCTTTGGGTGAAATGGTCCCTGGCCTCATCGCGCAGGTGGAACAGGATTCTAAAAGCAGTGGCAAGTGACAAGTGGCGAGTGGCGAGCAGGCATAAACAAAACACGAGAGGCTCCGCTGAATAATTATTGGGGTGCCGCACAGTTCCGATTGCTTGTCACTCGTCACTTGTCACTGGCCACTTGTTTGTCACTGTATTCCAAAGCGGAGAATTCCTAACTATGACGGAAATTGGAAGCCCCACGCCGTGGGGCTTGATTGTGGGTTCGTCGAGCGGCTTTGGCGCCGCCGTAAGCCTGGAATTGGCGCGCTCGGGACTCAATATCTTCGGCGTGCATTTTGATCGCCGCCAGAACATGCCGCAGGTCGAACAGGTCATCGCACGCATTCGCGAAACCGGCCGCGACGTAGTCTTTTTCAATATCAACGCTGCCGACCCCGGCAAGCGGAATGAAGCCTTGAAGCAGATGCAGGAGCAATGGAAACAGGCTGGCGGCGAGCACTTTGTCAAAGTCTTGCTGCATTCAGTGGCGTTCGGCTCGCTGAAGCCTTACGTCGGCGAATCCCCTGAAGAAGAACTGACGCAACAGCAGATGGACATGACGGTCGACGTCATGGGAAACAACCTGGTCTATTGGGTGCAGGATCTGTTTCGCAGAAAAATGCTCGGCCGGGGAAGCCGCATCTATTGTATGACCAGCGCCGGAGGCCACAGCGTGATTCCCAATTACGGAGCGGTCTCAGCCGCCAAGGCGGTGATGGAATCGCACGTTCGCCAGCTTGCCTACGAACTTATGCCCTATGGCATTACGGCGAACGCCATCCAGGCCGGGATTACCATGACGGCTGCTTCCGGCAAGATTCCGGGAATCGAAAAGCTCGCTGAGTTCGCGCGGCTGCGCAATCCCGGTGGGCGGCTAACGACCCCGGAGGATGTCGCTCAGGCCATCGCTGCGCTGATGGATGACAAGACCCATTGGATGACGGGGAACGTTATTCGCGTGGATGGCGGTGAGGATATCGTGACGTAAGTTTGCGGTGCTGGGGGCCTATCGAGTGCCTAGGCTCGCTGAACCGAGATTTCCTGAGTGAACAGCTCTTTCCCATTTTGCGGGAGTGCCGCCAGGCTGAGAATCCTTCCGATTTGATCCCGGGTAGCGCGCTTCGCTCGATAAAGCTCTACGTATTCGGCAATCGTTACGCGGGCGGTCTCGCGAGACGGAACAGGACGAATTGGGTCACCCGCTTGGATGATGCCTTCCTGGAGCACGCGTAGATAGCAGCCAGTGCGCCCGCTTTCCAAGAATGTCTTGATAATACTCGGCGTCTCCAGCGCTAGCGCCAGCTTGAAGCACGGCATGCGCGGTTGGGTCACAAGGAAGCGCGCGCTTCCAATCGCGAATTCATCGCCGATGGCGACTTCTGTTTCGCCGAACCCTTCTACGGTCAAATTCTCACCGAACGATCCTGGTCCCAGATCATCGCGTTGCAACGCTCTCTGCCAGTACAGGATGTTATCCCAGGAATAGAGATAAACGGCCTTGTCGGGGCCGCCGTGGTTTGAAAGGTCCGCCTGCCCATCGCCTTGCAGGTTCAACTTGCCAACCATGATCGGCCCGGCGACCGGGATTTTGAATATTCCAGTTTCAATCTGCTCTCCGTGCACACTTACGAGGCGCGGCATGGCGACATTGATGGACAGGACCTTCATAGTTTGGTGCCGTGGCAGCGAGTTCACCTTGCGAAACGATCTAATGCTGTTTCTGAGTTTGCCGCGGAGAAGGGCGGCATAGAGCCCCTCTATATCAAATTGACCCCACACCTCATAATAATGGAATTTTGACGAACCCGCCTGATTCCTATAGAATCGAAATGTGGGGTTTTCCTCTCCCGCGAGAGGGCTAAGTTGAGAAACAGAGATGCCAATCAAGAAAGTCGTACTAGCTAAGCCGCGAGGGTTCTGCGCCGGCGTTGACCGTGCCATCGACGTTGTTAAGATGGCGCTGGAACTCTATGGCTCCCCGGTGTATGTGCGCAAGGAAATTGTCCACAACAAGTACGTCATCCGTGCACTTGCCGCTAAAGGTGCGGTATTTGTTGACGATCTCGACGAGGTTCCCGATGGCGCGGTGGCGATTTTCAGCGCCCACGGAGTCTCCCCGCAGGTTCGAGCCGTAGCGGGCGCGAAAAAGCTGAAGGTCATTGATGCCACCTGCCCGCTGGTCACCAAAGTTCACATGGAAGCGGTTCGTTATGCGAATGACAACCGTTCCATCATCCTTGTCGGTCATGCCGGCCACGACGAAGTAATCGGCACGATGGGAGAAGTGCCGGGGCAGATTCAACTGGTAGGGAGCATCGAGCAGGCGGAAAAGGTGCAGGTCCCGGACCCCGACCGCGTTGCCGTGACCACGCAAACTACTTTGGGCGTTGATGACGCCAATGTGATCATCGACGTGCTTCGCCGCCGATTCCCCAACCTGATTACTCCCACGAGCGACGACATCTGTTACGCCACCCAAAATCGGCAGACAGCGGTGAAGCTCCTGGCGGGGGATGCCGACCTGGTCCTGGTGCTGGGTTCGGGCAACAGCTCGAATTCCCGCCGCTTGCGCGAAGTTGCCGACGGCGCCGGGGCGAAGGCCTTCCTCATCGACGATGCCTCGGAGATTCAGCCGGAGTGGCTGGAGGGCGTCGAAACGGTGGCGATCACGGCGGGCGCCTCCGCGCCGGAATACCTGGTTCAGCAGGTTGTAGCCTATTTCCAGGCGATGGGCGTCGAGCAAATCGAAGAGGTCATGGCCATCGATGAGAAAGTAACCTTCCTCCTTCCCCCCGAACTGGTCCGCGAGATTGGCGTGCGCGGCTGACCTGCCCGTAGCGAATATAGCGATCGGCGTTCCGACGGTAGTTGCGCTACCCCACCGTTCTGTCTCTACCCATTCTTGACGTTGCAGGCCAGAGAGCATCCTCGTGGCCGCATTCCAATTCGCTTGTGAGCGGCGCGTTTTCGTAACAATAGTTACAAAATACGCGGGCAAGGCGTACACTAGCGCCGGTCCGATACACGAGACTGCCGGCCCGGTTCGCCTAAGAATCGGCTGATGAATCAGAGGAGAGGAATTCGATGAATAGTCGGAATGGTCGTATCGTTTTTGTCGCGGCATTGATAGTGGGCGGGATTGTTCTTCTGCGTCCCGCCCGGGGCGCGCAACACGAATCCGGAATGGGCTATGAGGACACTCCCATGTTGCCCGGAGGCAAGTGGCATGTCCACGATGCCAATCGTCCGCAACCTGTAAAGGTGACGGCGGGGACATGCAGCACGCAAGAGCGTGCGGGCCTTCCGCCCTCCGATGCGCAAGTCTTGTTTGATGGCAAGGACCTTTCGCAGTGGAAAAACGCTCAGGGCGGTCCTGCCGAGTGGACAGTGCGCGATGGCTACTTCGAAGTGGCTCCGAAAACCGGCGATATGTACACGCGCGAGGAGTTTGGCGACATTCAACTTCACGTCGAGTGGAGGACGCCCGCGCCGCTCAAGCCCGGAAACGTGTGGCAAGGGAACAGCGGGGTTTTCCTTTTTGGCGCCTACGAGCTTCAGGTTTTCGAAAGCAGCCGGAACCTAATCTATGCCGATGGCCAGGCGGGAGCGATTTACGGCCAATACCCGCCGCTGGTGAACCCGTCCCGCGACCCCGGCGAATGGCAGCTTTACGATATCATCTTCAACCCCGCGCGATTCAAGGATGGCAAGCTCGAAACTCCAGCCTACATCACGGTTTTCCAGAACGGAGTGGTGATTCAAAACCATACCGCGATCATGGGCGAAACCGGACACCGCATTTTCCCACGCTACACCGATCGCGGCCCGAAGGGTCCCGTCCGCCTCCAGGATCACGGCGACTTGGTGCGCTATCGAAATATCTGGGTCCGGGCGTTGAAGGCGCAAGACTGATTGAATGCGGGACACGGGCTTCGGGGCACGTGACACGGGATTCGGGGTTCGGGTTGAGGGATCCGGGCCTTGGTGTTAGGCCTTGAGGACTCTGGCGGGAATCCGATTTCGCAAGCTGAAAGTCCGGCGGCGAAAAAATGGAAGTGCTTGCGGAAGCCGAATCCCGAACCCCTAACCCCGAATCCCTAACCCCTAGTCCCGAACCCCGTGTGACGAATCCCGTGCCCCGAATCGCGAATTTGGAATACAATCATCGCGCCAGTACGACTATCGAGATACGGCCGTCCGGTGGTGCAGCCGGCGGCCGGGGAAAACGGGGAGAGCAACTTTCATAATCGAGGAGGATATAGTGGCTAACATGGATCGCAGGAAGTTTCTTAAGGCAGGAAGCATTGCAACCGTGGGAACGTATTTTGCCGGTTCGACGAAGACGCATTTGATGGCGGCGCCGATGGCGGAGCCGGCCAGGCCCATCGCCCCCAACGACAACATTCAAATCGCTCTGATTGGAGCGGGCGGGCAGGGTCAGGGCGATACGAGAATCGCCGCGATGATTCCGGGCGTCAAGGTGGTGGCGGCGGCCGACTGCTACGACGGGTGCCTGGAACACGCCAAGGAATTATGGGGGCAGGATATCTTAGCCACCAAGGACTACGCCGAGATCCTGGCGCGCAAGGACATTGACGCCGTCATTATCGGCACTCCGGACCATTGGCACATGCAGGTGTCCATCGATGCCATGAACGCCGGCAAAGACGTTTATTGCGAAAAGCCCATGATCCACCTCTACTCCGATGGGCCCAAGATTATCGACGCTTGGCGCAAGACCAACCGGATTATGCAAGTGGGCAGCCAGCGCGTGAGTTCGATCATTTACAAGAAGGCGAAAGAACTGTTGGCCGCGGGCGCCATCGGCGAGCTCAACATGGTGACGGTCTGGTACGACCGCAACTCGGCGCTCGGCGCGTGGGAATATACGGTCCCTTACAATGCCAACACGGAGACCTGCGACTGGCCGCGTTTTCTCGGGACCGCTCCCAAGGTTCCCTTTGACGGTGAGCGCTTTTTCCAGTGGCGCAAGTACAAGGACTACGGAACCGGAGTCGCGGGCGATCTGTTTGTACACCTTTTCAGCGGCGTGCACCTGATCACCGAGACGCACGGCCCCACGCGCGCACTGGCCACGGGCGGACTGCGCTTTTGGAAAGACGGCCGCGACGTGCCCGACGTCATGATGGCGCTCTACGACTACGAGAAGGGCTTTAACCTTAGCGTGCGTACTAATTTCGTCGATGGCGGATCGGAAAGTGAAGGGTTTGTCTTTACCGGTTCGGAAGGCTCGATGACGATCCTGGGCGACGGCGTCACCGTGGCCCGCGTGCCGCGCGAGACGGAGCCGGGTTATCGCGTTGACTTGTTCTCAATGCCCGTGCAGAAGCGCATGATCGAAATCTATCGCGAGAAGCATCCGGTCACGCATCCCGGCGGTCCATCGATCCAGGGCGAAGAGAAATACGTCGCTCCCCAGGGTTACAGCGACCACTACGACCACATCAAGAATTGGATCGACGCCATTCGCAGCCGCCAGCCGATCATGGAAGACCCCGTCTTCGGCTTCCGCGCCGCCGGCACCGCGCTGCTCTCGAACGTCAGCTACTACAGCGGCCAGCCGGCCCGTTGGGATCCAGAGGGAATGAGGCTGTTGTAATTTCAAATCTCGGATTTGAAATCTCAAATATCAGAGCCCACGGTCAATTCCAACTCGGAATTGACCGTGGGCTCGTGAATCCATACAGTGCGACGTTAATTGTAGCGCCGCCCTTGAGGGCGGCATGCCGGGCTCAAGCCCGGCGCTACGTTCGAAGGCGCAATGGTTTATGTCGCTCGGTATCGAATTGATCTTTACGGTTCTTAGTTGCAGGCAAGAATCCCACCGTCAAAGAAGGTAGCGGCTCCGCACACAAAAGTCTTGGGCCTGCGTGCGGCGCACACATTCCGACGGAGCCTCACGAGGGCTTCGTATCCGGACGAGTCGTTCCACCATTCCCGCTTGCGCCGGTCCGCTCGGGTGCGCCAGTGGACGCAGGCACAATGATGGTCGTACGGGAAGGGTTCAGGGCCCTACTTGGCGCCACATCGTCCCTGGTGGTGGCTCCCGAGCCAGTGGTCAGCAATTTATTCAGAATCGGGATATTGGCCCGGTTCGCTTCCACAAAGTCCACGCCCAGCGCCGTGAGGGTGGAATCCGAATTGTCCGCCAGCAGGATGTAATTTTTGCTTCGGAGATACCACATGGTGAAGTGCAGATAATCGCGGGGAAACCCCATGCGTATTTCAACTTCGTTCAGTGAAACTTCCGGCCTGTAAGGGTTGATGCGGCGCTGAATATAGAGCAACGCCAGCACTGCCAATCGCCGATTCAGCTCGCCGTCGATGCTATCCATAAAATCAATGGAAGTGGATAGTGGAACCGGTTCGGGCGCGTCCTTTTGGTAACTGGCATCGTATTCGGCGCGGCGCTCTGGGTCGGATAATACGTCATAAGCTTGCTTCAACAGCCGGAACTTCTCGGCATCGCCGGTGCCTGGAATATCCGGATGAAGGCGACCCGCCAGAAATCGGTAAACGCGGTGAATGGTGGTTGGCTCGGCATTAGGGCTGATTTGTAGGAATTCGTAGTAATCGGTGGTTTTCATAAGAACGTCTCGACGAACGGGAGAATAACACAGCGTGCGCCCGCGTGTCGAAGGGAATGGATTTCCGGTACTGTCCTAATTTGAGCGTAACGCCGCCATCTTGGCGGCTCCTGTGCCGGCTGGAAGCCGGCGCTACGGCTCAAATTAGGACAGCACCGGATTTCCGCTAGCA
>JBKQVI010000020.1:0-15908 GCA_052139985.1 Terriglobia bacterium | reverse complement strand
GGTTCGGCACAGTGCGTCGAGCGAGCGGTTGCGAGTCTCCGCATCGCGAGCGGTGATGACATCGGTAAGCAGGCTCACTGTTTTCCCCCTGCCGACGGAGTAGTCATCTCACGCTCCGCGAGGAGTTCCAGCAAATGCGTCAGCACTTCATCACGGTCGCGGCCGTTCAATGCCAGGGCTATCTGTGCGGTTAGCAATCCATAGCGAGCGCCAAGGTCATATCGCCGTCCCGTGTCTTCGAGCGCAAGGTATTGCTCCTGCCTTGCAAGCTCGGCTAGCGCTGCGGAAAGCGCGAGAACGCTGCTGGGCTCATCGGCCACCATGCGTCCGAGAAGGTCCATGACCGTGGGAGTGAAAACGTGAATGCCGAAGAAGCAAAGGTAGTAGCCCGCGCGGATTCCCGGCACCATCAGGCGCTGCTCGGCCTCGGTGGGCGTGGGTTTTTCGATGACCGTCTCGACGCGATACACGCCCGTCCGTCCCGACATGCGCCGTCCCGCCACGGCCCCAAACCGGGAGAGCAGGCTTTCGCGAGTGGGCTGCACCCCGGAAGCGGAACACGATTCGGCCTCGGCCAATTCCACCAGGCGCTGCACACCGGGTTTCGCGGTACTGACGTAAAGGTGATCGCCCACCATGTGCAGAAAGGGTTCCTGACCCACAAACTCGCGCGCGCAATAAATGGCGTGGCCGTATCCCCGCGGCGGGTGCTGCTGGGGGACGAATCGCACCGTCCCGGCGAGGTTGCCGGCGGCTTGGGCGTAACGGGCCTCATCGCCAGGCCACACCACCACGCAGATTTCGCCAATACTCGCGCTGAGGGCTTGTTCGATCAGGATGTTGAGAACGGATTTCTCCGCTCCATCCTGAATGAGAGTTTGGAGCGGGAGTGCTCTCTGATTTCCACTCGCTGCCGTAATGACTGCTTTTCGAATCCGCACGTTTGACGCTCCTCTGCAGGACCGGTGTTGTCGCAGGGCCGTCCTGGCCGCAATGGACACGGGCAAGATGACCGTGCCCCGACCTGCCGTTTTGCGGAGGCATTATAACCGACGGCGTACGAAGACATAGGCAAGAATCGGTCCATTGGGCGACATTGGATTTTAGATTTCGGATTAGGACAATCCAAATTGGGAAAGCTTGCTTCGCACGTGTCACTCGCGACATGTCACCGCTGTTACCAATGGGTCATCTGGGAGCTGTCGATTTTCGATTGATGATTTGTGATTGGCAGTTCGCGATTGGAGATCGGCGACGGATCGGGCGCAAAGCCGATCGGTCAGCGCGCTATTGAATTCGCGACGACGAAGGACTTTCCCCGAAACTTTAAGGGTGCAGGTGCCCTGTCTTCCGGAAAACGGCAAATCTGTCCGACAATAGCAGCCGGATTACCCTTTTGCTTTACGAATTATCCGACATGAAATTCAAAAATCGGGATATGGAATCTGGAAATCAATCAAGTCCGTGCGCTGCCGATCAAGGACCCTAAAGTGTATCTATTGATCCCAATAGCTTTATTCATTGGTGAATTATTGCGGAAATGGCGTCGTCATTGCTCGACATTGAGCAGATATTCCAAGTAATTGTATCGAGCAGTCGAATCTGGTTGCAACCAGGTGACGCTAATGCAGGAGCGAATCAAGGCACGGTTTCTTACTTGAGGTCATAAGAGTTGAGGAAAACTATTGCGTTTACTCCTATCCTTGTATGCTTCCTATCACTTTCCGCTTTGGCTTCGCACACAAATGACCAAAAGCGTAGCGCAGGGAATGATCGCGACTTTTCGAAGTGGCGACTTCGTAGTGTAGTCACTCCGGATGCCTAAATGGGAATCCCGGTTTAAATGAGAGGTGAATGATGACGGACAATCCAGTGCGTTCCCTTAGAGAGTTACGGATTATAGGGCTTGCACTATTAGCGGTTCTTCTTTCAGTTGGCCAGGCGGCCGGCCAGAGCCGGCAAAGCGGTGAGATCCGCGGGACGGTGACGGATTCGTCCGGAGCCGTCGTTCCCGGAGTCGTCATCACCATCACGAATCTTGCGACGGGCGTGATCCAGAAGGAAACGACGGACGCAACGGGTCTATATGACGCGCCGTCCGTGCCCATAGGGCAGTACTCCGTGACTTTCGCGAAGGACGGCTTCAGGCAATTCGTTCGCAGCAACGTCGAGATGCGCTTGGAGACCATCACGCTGAATGCCCAGTTGGAGGTGGGAACCACATCCCAATCGATTACGGTGACTGCCCCGGTTCCGCTGGTGCAAACGGAAAATCCCGAGCAGAGCACGGCTCTGGTGGGGGCTCCGGTGACCGAACTTCCCAATGTGGGAGCGAGCTGGTACAACCTCCTGGCGCTCGTCCCTGGTGTGAACCAGGGCGGAGCGGCTGGCGGCTATGGCGGTGCTTACGGATCGAATATCGGCGTCAACGGCATGGGGGGATTAAATTCCAACTGGCAAGTTGACGGCGGACGCGCCTTTCTGGTTATGGATGCGAATCCCGACTGGATGCAGCCTCCCATCGATGACATTGCGGAAATCAAGATGCTGACCGCAAACTTTGGGGCCGAATACGGAAATGGCACATCGGTCTTTAACGTGGTCACCAAGAGCGGCACCAACCGGTTTCACGGCGACGCCTTTGAGTATGTTGAGAATGACAAGTTGGATGCTGCCAACGCCCTTACGGTCGGCGGCAAGACGCCGCTGCGCTGGAACAAGTTTGGCGGGTCGATAGGCGGACCGATCAAGCGCGACAAGTTGTTTTTCCACTTTAATTACCAACAGAACACAAATATCAATGATATTGCTTCCTACGCCACGTTCCCCACGGCGGCGATGCAGGAGGGCAATTTCAGCGACCCCGCATTCCAGACGATCTACGACCCCGCCACGCTGGCCCAAGTGAATGGCAATTACGTCAATCAGCCTTTCCAGGGGAACATCATCGACCCGAGCCGTTTTGACCCAGTGTCGGCCAAAATCGCGGCGCAGTACCCCACTCCGAACCTGTCGGGGCTGGCCAACAACTACTACTGGGTGGATCGCCAGACGCAGCCAGGCAAGTGGTTTAACACCAAGATGGACTACAACATCACTTCATCCCAGCGTCTCACAGGGAACCTGGAGATCGTGCCGGCGGGCCTTGGTTATCCTGCCGCGGATCCGTTGATTGACAACGATGCCTGGACGATCCACGAGTTTCAGTCGGAGATCACCGATGTCTGGACCATCAGCCCGCGCTTAGTGGCCGAATTTCGCGTCTCCATAGCCCGCGAATATGGCGCGTTCAAAACTGTGGATATGGGCAAGGGTTGGCCGGCCAAGCTGGGGCTGAACAACCCCGTGGCCGATATGTTCCCATACGTGAACATAACTGCAGGTACACTTACCCCGAACCCGAACATCGGGGTCTCCGGTTCAGGGCTCGATACCGAAGTGGGCTATGGCCCTTCCGCGGATTTCACCTGGGTCACGGGGAAACACGTCATCAAATGGGGGGGCGAGCTTACCAAGGATTGGTACAATGGCAATGGCTATCAGGAAGGCCAGTTTAACTTCAACGGAACCTTCACCCGGCAACTCTTGGCACCGTCCAATGTTACCCCCAGCGCCGGGGAGGGGTTTGCGGATTTCCTCCTCGGCTTGCCCGACAGTTGGCAAGTAAGCGACACCCCCACGACCGGCGAACGGATGTGGACCGGACAACCTTTCGTGCAGGATGAGTTCAAGGTCCGCCCCAACTTGACGCTTTCGGCGGGCGTGCGTTGGATCATTCAGTCCGGTTACGGAGAAGCGTTCAATCGCATCTCCAATTTCGACCCCACGTTGATCAACGCTGCGACGGGAACGCCCGGCGCCATGACCTATGCCGGCAAGGACTGGACCCACTTACAGAACACCCACTATCACTTCTTTGCGCCGCGGGTGGGATTTGCCTGGGCGCCCAAGGACAACTGGTCGATCCGCGGCGGGTATGGCGTCTTCAGCGTCCTGTGGTCGCAATTCAACTATGGTAACAATGTGGCGGAGGGTTGGGGAATCAGCGGTAACGAACTCTCAGACATGATCCACCCGATCTTCGCCATGAAGGATGGTCCGCCGCAGCCGCTCTACCCGACCAGCGCCACCCGGACTAACGACTTCCTGAACGGCCAGAACGTAGGGTACAACCCCCCGAACACGCCGATCGGCTATTCCCAGCAATACCGGCTGGATGTCCAGCACCAATTGAAAGGCGGCGTTTTGCTCGACGCAGCCTACGTCGGGAGTAGGTCGGTGCACTTGCCTTCTTCTGGGAATTGGAGAGATCTGAACCAGGTGCCGGCGAACCTCATGGCGGCCGGCGATACCAGTAACCAGTCGAGCCGGCCTTACCCGCAGTTTGCGACGATAAGCTATTACGGAGCAATGGATTATGGGGATTACAACGCCTTCCAGTTTACCGTCAAAAAAGATATGGGCAGGGGGCTGTTGTTCTCGGCCAACTACAGTTGGTCACATTCGCTGGATACCATGACCGCTAACGCTGGTACGAGTGCCCCAGGGGTCTGGCAGAATTTCTATAGTCCGCAGGCCGATTACGGCGCAGCCGCGGTGGATGAACGAAACGTGTTGAACGGGAGCGTCATGTATAGATTTCCGGTGGGGAAGGGGCGGCGCTTCTTGAACGGGGGCGGTGTTCAGGATGCCATCCTGGGTGGCTGGGAAGTCACTTCCATGTTCACGGCGCGCGGTGGAACGCCGTTTACGCCCCTGATGGGAGTTGGAAGTATCCTTTTGTCGGGAAATTGGCGGCCTAACCGGATTGCCAGCGGGAAGGTAGCTCATCCGACAATTGGTGAATGGTTTGATCCTTCGGCGTTCGCCGAGCCGTCACTTAACACCTTCGGTAATTCGGGAAGAGACATCCTCTTTGGGCCGGCATTCCATGATGTTGATTTCGCGCTCGAGAAGAAGTTCGCGATTCGGCAACTCGGCGAGGGAGGGAACCTGACGTTTAAGGCGGAGACCTACGATGCTTTCGATAGCCCGAATTTCAACCTGCCCAACGCCAACATCGGAACACAGGCCGCCGGCACGATCAACCAGGCGCTCGACAGCCGTCTGGTCCAACTTGGGATGATGCTGAACTTCTAACCGGTCTTAGGCGGTAGCGCCAGCTACCGCCTTCCGCCTTACGTTCAGGTCGGCAAGGATAGGCGGCGGAGAGATGATAGCGCAGGGCCCGCTCTCCGGCCCTGCGGCTCTTCCAGCGGTGGGGGGATTCTTCGCGCCACCCTCAGACCCCCTGGGGCGCCTTAAATCAAGGTGAGAGCCTTTCCTAAGCCGCGCCGCACCCATCGCGCCGCGGTGGAAGAACCGCAAGCCCGGAGAGCGGGCCTTGCGCCACCCTTTTCCCAGGCGCTTCGTACGTCTATGCGTGTGAGGGCAGCAGCGCGCCGATACGGTCAGCGGACCTGGGCGTTTATCCGCCTGCGGTACGAGAGTGTGAAAACTCCGGAGCGGGGCCTTAGCCCCGCCCTTCCGACACCGTCCAAATGTGGTGAGAAGTCCGGGTCAGACTCTGAGGAAGATCTTCCGGCGGTAGAGAAACAACAGGAACAGCCATTCGACGGCCAGGACGCTGAGGCTCCAGACCAAGGGTTTGTAAGGACCGATGCGGTCGATGAACCCCCGGACAAAAATGTTAGCGACTGTCCCAAAATCGAACTGGCTGCCCAGCACGTAGATCGTGATGGGGTTCATGCCGATGACGGTGAAAAAGAACGCCCAGCGCCGGTAGCCGCGAACATCCATGATCCAGTAAAAGAGGGCGAGCAGCAGGAGGCTCCATCCGCCGGCGAACAGAACGAATGAGCTCGTCCAGATATTCTTGATGATGGGGAACCAATGACCCCAGACCAGGCCCAGGACCAAGCTGGCGACGCCCGCTGCGACCAACCCGAGCACCTTGCGCGCGGGAGGCCGGCTTGAGCGCAGCCAGTGGCCGGCCAGCGCCCCCATCAGGCACGTCGAAACAGCCGGAATCGTGGAGAGCAGTCCTTCATTGTCGCCGAATTCGTAGCAGCAGAGCGGGCGCGGCAAAACGTGCTGGTCGATGAACGCCGAGAGGTTGCCAGCCGGGGTCATAACGCCGGCTCCGACGCCTGGAACCGGCACCCACTTCATCACCAGCCAGTACACCACCAGCAGGCCGCCCGCCACCGCGACCTGGCCCCGCACACCGGTGTTCATCATCACCAGTGCCGCAATGAAATAGCAGACTGCGATGCGTTGCAGAACCCCGGGAATGCGAAGCTCGTGGAAATTCAAATTCAAGAAGCCATTGGTAACGACGCCCAGGAAGAACAGCAGGACGAGACGGCGAACCAGGTGCTTATAGATAGCGGCCCGGTTCGCTCCGGCTTCCAAACGCCGCGTAATCGAGAAGGGAAGCACCAGGCCGACGATAAAGAGAAATAGCGGGAAGATCAAATCTTCAAAGTGGAAGCCTTGCCACGGCACGTGGTCGAATTGCCGGTTGATCGCGTCCATTACCGGACCGTGAATTACGTTCCGCAAGCCGTCGAATACTTCGTAACCGCCGGTGATCCAGAGCATGTCGAAGCCGCGAAGCGCGTCGATCAAGGCGATGCGGCCGGAATCCGGCGACTTGCCGGTTGATGCGTCTGCCATAGGGTTCTCCCAGGGCCAAGGAATAAAGGCAAGAACATTGTGGACTGCCAGCGCGGGATTATACACAATTTCGGCGCTCGCGCGAGAATTCTGTAACGCGTTCCTGAAACGCTTGGTTTACAGCCTCAAATCAGGCTACAATCCCCCTTCAGCGTAGAGCCTCGATCCCCGGGTCATTAAGAGCCTTCCACCCATGCACGACCAGAACTCCGTTCGCCAAGTCCGTCCCGACAACCGAATGCTGATGGCGCTGGCGCTCGCGACGGTGCTGATTCATTTCCTGAGCAACGGCGGCTACGGTTATTTCCGCGACGAATTTTACGCCATCGCTTGCAGCAAGCATTTGGCCTGGGGTTATGTTGACCAGCCGCCGTTCTCAGAATTCGTCCTTGCGCTCAGCGGCCGACTGTTGGGCTATTCGCTTTTCGCTCTGCGATTTTTGCCCGCGTTGTGCGGTGGATTGGTGGCTTTGCTGGTGGGCCTGATCGCGCGGGAACTGGGCGGCGCGCGCTTTGCGCAGGCGCTGGCGGTCACGGCGTTCGTTATCGGGGGTGTGTATCTCGCGGTTGACAATTATTACTCGATGAACTGCTTTGACCACTTGTTTTGGGCGCTCGCCATTTACATTCTGGTGCGCATACTCAACGGCGGCGACACCCGGCTGTGGGTGCTGTTGGGTCTGGTCGCTGGTTTGGGGTTGGAAAACAAATACTCCATGGGGTTTTTCGGCGCGGGGCTAGTCGTGGGCCTCGCGCTGACATCGGCGCGAAAGCATTTTCTCGACACGTGGCTGTGGGTGGGCGGCGCGCTGGCGGCGATAATTTTCTTTCCGCACGTCCTCTGGGAGGTGCACAACCACTTTCCCACGGCCGAGTTCATCCACAACGTGACTTTCAAGAAGAACCTTCCCATGACACCATGGGCTTTCTTGTTGGGATGTGCATTGCAGGTCCATCCCTTTACGCTTCCCATCTGGCTAGCCGGGCTCATCTACCTTTTCTTCTCGCGGAAAGGGCGCAAGTGGCAGGCGCTCGCTTGGATCTTCCTGGCTGTTTTGGCTATTCTCCTCAGCACGCACTCCAAGCCCTACTATTCCGCCCCCGCTTTCTTAATGCTTCTTCCCGCCGGGGGGGTGGCAATCGAGACCTATTTTGCCCGCCATCAATGGAATTGGCCGAAGCCCGCTTACCTTACCGTCCTGGTTTTGGGAGGCGCCCTGCTTGCGCCGCTGGTGCTGCCGATTCTTCCCGTAGAAACGCTGATCCGCTACCAAGCCGCGCTTGGAATCAAGGCGAGTTCCGGCGAGCGCGGGGACGCTCCCGGCAGGCTCCAGCAGATGTACGCCGACATGTTCGGTTGGCCGGAAATGACTGCGCAGATGGCCGGGATTTACAACCATCTTTCACCCGAAGATAAAGCTGACTGTGTAATCGGGGCCAGCAACTATGGCGAGGCTGGCGCCATTGACTTCTTTGGAAAGCAGTACGGCCTGCCGAACGCTATCAGCAGCCACAACAACTATTGGTACTGGGGACCGGGCGACAAACCGGGAAAGGTGCTGCTGGTCATAGGTGGAGCGAAGGAAAACTATGACCGCATGTACGAAGACGTCCAGCAGGTTGCAACCTTTGCCGACCCTCACGCTCGTGAATCGGGGACGCCTATTTTCCTTTGCCGCCAGCCTAAACACACTCTCCAGGAGGTCTGGCCCAACATTCATAACTTCATCTGATGGGTTAGGAACCGACTAGATTCATGTCCGCCTGCGCAAAGCGGGCTTCGCCCGCAATTAGCGATCGTAGCTCGGACCTGTTTTATGGGCCCGCGGCTTGTCCCCGCACGAACGCGAAAGAACGCGGACCTACAAAACAGGTCCGCGCTACGATCGTCCGACCAATCCGGTTGTGGACGTCCGTAACTAATGCAGGCCGAGGAAGGCGTAACGAAGAATGAACAGTCCGGTCAGAACCCAGATCAGGGGGCTAATCTCGCGCCGTTTCCCGGCGGCGAGCTTCAGAAACGTGAAGGAGATCATTCCCAGGCTGAGGCCGGTGGCGATGCTGAACGTGAGGGGTGTCGCGACCAGAGTCAGGAAGGCAGGGAAGGCGTCGGTGAAGTCGTTCCAGCGGACTCGTGCCACGGCCCCGCACATGAGGGCGCCCACGATGATGAGCGCCGGGGCGGTGGCGTAAGACGGGATGGCGGCAATCACGGGGGCGCAAAACATCGCGGCCAGGAAGAACCCAGCGATCGCCAGATTGCCCAGGCCGGTGCGCGCACCTGCCGCTACGCCTGCGGCGCTTTCAATGTAGCTCGTGACCGTGGAAGTGCCCGTCAACGATCCCATGATCGTGCCGAGGGCATCGGCCAACAAAGCGCGGCTAGCGCGGGGAAGTTTGCCGTCGCGCATGAAGCCGCCTTCCTCGCACACGCCGATCAGAGTGCCCACATTATCGAAGAGATCCACGAAGAAGAATATAAAAACCAGGTCGCCGAGGCCGAACTTGGCCGCCGCGCGCAGGTCCAGCTTCAGCAAAGTGCCTCCGGGGTGGGGAAGGGAAAAGAGATGCGCGGGCCAGTGCGTGAGGCCGACAGGAATTCCCGCCAAAGCTGTGGCGGCGATGCCCAGCAGAATGGCGCCGCCGACGCGGCGGGCCATGAGGCTGGCGATCACCAGCAGTCCGATGGCCGCCAGGATGACTTGGGGGTCGGAGACTCGGCCCAAAGCCACGAAGGTGGAAGGATGCGCGACGATGATCTTGGCGTTGCGGAATCCAATGAAGGCAATGAAAAGGCCAATGCCCGCGGCTGTGCCGTACTTCAAGCAGTCGGGAATGCCATTCACAATGATTTCGCGCACGTTGGTAAGAGTGAGCAGAAGGAACAGCGTACCGGAGATGAAGACCACTCCGAGCGCCGTCTGCCAGGGCACCCCGCGCCCGATGACAATGGAATAGGTGAAGTAGGCATTCAGTGACATGCCGGGCGCCAGCGCAATGGGATAGTTGGCCCAGAGTCCCATGATCAGCGTGGCCAGCGCGGCGGATATACACGTGGCGAACAGAACTCCTTCCACCGGCATGCCGGCTTCGGAAAGAATGCGCGGATTGACCACGACCACGTAGGCCATGGTCGTGAAGGTGGTCAGACCCGCCAGCAGTTCGCGTCGGACCGTGGTGTCGTTTTCCTTGAGGTGGAAGAGGCGATCAAGCAGAAGGCGTTTCTCCTTGACGAGAATGGGCCACTATAGGCGGGGGAAGGAGTATTCGTCAACGGGATAGGCAAAAGCGGGTAATTGTAGCGTGGACCTGTTTTGTCGGTCCGCGGCTAGTTCCCGGCTGGCAAGGAAATGCCGTGGACCCACAAAAACAGGTCCCCGCTACCCAACTACGCATCGGGCCGCGTTACCACCAGCAGCGCAATGCCGAGAAAGGCAACCATACCCGCGACGCCCTGGTGGCCGTTCCACGACTTCGACTGCCACATTATGGACCACTGGTCTTCAACTTTTACCAGGGCCATCACCCACATCGCGAGGCCTAACGCAAGCCCCGCAGTGGCCACTCGCTGGGCTTGGTGAAACTCCCTTACCCGCATCCCCAGGGCGCCGGCGAGCCGCACCGCTCCCCACCAGCAGAGGGCCATGACGAGCAACTCCCAAAGGACCATCGCCAAATAGAGCGCCGTGTGCCCTCCCCAAGGGGTAAATGCTTGCCAGAGGCCTGGGCGACTGGGGAGGATGGCATCGTTAATGAGGTCGTGGCTAAAGAATAGGTAATTGGAGTCATAATCCGTGAAGTTATTGAAAACTATAAGGGAATACCCGAAGGCCACCGCGACGACGAATAGGACTTTGATCGGTCGCAACATATGGATTTCATCCTTGGAAAAATTGAACGCATAACTCAAGTCGGCAGCGCAAACAAGGCAATTTCTCATAGTGGAAAGACGGCCATATCTTGTTGAAATAAAATCAGATAATTCTTGTTCGGAGGTTGATCGTCATCTGCGTGAGCTTCCTGATGGGTTGGAGAGTGGTGATAGAAATATTTAATGTTCCCCATCAAAACTATGCACTGGTTTTTCCAGCGGGATTGTACTACCTTTCTGTGTTACCCAGCGATTACAATTTGAATAAGGAATAAGAGCAATTCCACCGCACCACAAAACCCCACAGGAGGATACTTAATGACCATTCCGCGCGGGAGAAACCGAGTGTGTAGGACGATCGGGCTTTCCACTCTCTTCCTAGCGATAGCACTTTTGATGTTCTTCACATCCACACGTTCAGCGCTGGCCCAGCAAACCCTGGGAGGAATCAGGGGCACTGTGAGCGACCAAAGCGGCGCCGTAGTGCCGGATACCGTCGTGACGGTTATCGGCGACGAAACCCGCCTGACCCGCACGAATAAAACGAACGCCGAGGGTGGGTACGAAATTGTCGATTTGCCCATCGGAACCTATACTCTCACCTACACGCACAATGGATTTTTGACCGACACCATTCCCAGTATCCTGGTGCAGGCCAATCGCACCGCTACAGTGAACGCTTCGCTGAAAGTGGGACAGGTTAGTACAACGGTGACGGTGGAAGAGAAAGCGCCGCTGATGAATGCCGCGGACACCACGAACGGTTATGTTCTTGATAAATCCCAAATCCAGACCATCCCCCTGCCCACGGGGAGCTTCACGGGTCTCGCCATTCTATCTCCCGGTGTCAATGCGGAACTCCCGAGCGGCAGCGGGGCGAACGCAGGTTTGGGTAACCAACCCATCTGGGCCAACGGACAGCGTGACACCAGCAACAGTTTTCTGCTAAACGGAGTGGACGCCAGCAACATTTTCAATGGTAAGAGCACCAGCCAGGTAGCTTCCTCCCGGATTGTAAATAACACGGGCGTCGCCTTGGTCTCCAGCACGGGCATCGGCGTGATTCAGACCACGGCATCGCCCTACTTGGCCATCGGGCAGGCGCTGCCCACACCCGCTCCGGAAACGATTCAGGAAGTTCGCGTGAATACTTCGATGTACGACGCGCAGCAGGGATCCACCAGCGGTGCGCACATCGACATGAGCACGGCTTCCGGCACCAATCGAGCCCACGGCGGCCTTTACATCCATCATGGAACCAACTGGCTCAACGCCGCGCCGTATTTCTTCAACGCCGATCCCACCGTGCCGGAGGACCAGAAGGTCCCGGCGCTACACCGCGAAGTCCTCGGCGGCACGTTGGGCGGAGCCTTGATTAAAGACAAGCTTTTCGGTTATGTCGGCTACCAAGACCTTCACGACGGCGACGGAGAAATTGGCATCTCAAGGCTGACGGTTCCGTTCGGGCTGTCCGATGACCGTTCGGCGGCCGCCCTGGCGCAGATTGCCAACACAAATTTCACCATTCCTTACGGTAATCCGACGATTTCAGCGAGCCAAGTCGACCCCGTGGCGCTGGCGATATTCAATTACAAAATGCCCAACGGCCAGTATATGATCCCAAATGACGATGGGCACGTCCCCACGCTTGCCGTACCGGGTAATGCTTACGTGCCGGGGACAGCGGTCTTTTCCGCCCACCAGTTGGTGACCAACCTCGACTGGAACAGAACCGACAACGATATTCTTTCCCTGAAATACTATTTCCAAGACGATCCGACTTTTGCTCCCTACGCCTACTCGATGGTTGCCGGGTTCCCACAGACTTTGACCGCCGGCAGTCAGGTGATTTCACTTAGCAACATCCAAACGCCCGCGCCCAATTTCAGCATTATCGAAACCATCGGGTTCGCGCGCGAGAATATTTACAGTTCCGTCGGACAGCCTTTTGCGCCGCAACAGATAGGCCCTGGGGGCCCAAGCATCAACACCTTCGGCTCTACCCGATTTCCAGGGATTAGCATTGTCGATATTCTGGGGATTGAATCTCCTTACAACGTCAACGGCGTACCGCTCGGTGATGCGAGCATGAATATCGGCCAAGGGGCCGCTTCCCAGGGGGCCTTTACGGGAGTCACTCAGAACCGCCTGATGCCCTCCTTCAACGCTACATGGAACCGGGGCAGGCACACGGTGAGTTTCGGCGGGAGCTTTTCTTATACTCAACTCGCTGCTCTCGATGACCGGACGGGGAATGGGGTCATTTCCTCAGCGGACTTTTCGCAATTTCTGCAAGGGATTCCAACCCCCAACTTCATTTTCCAGTCCACCGCTTTCCTTCTGGGCAACGCCAGCCGCTACTACCGTGCCAATCAAACGGGGGAGTACATTCAAGACAAGTTCCAACTCCGCCCGAACCTCAGCCTGACCGGCGGCCTGCGCTTCGATTGGGATGGCGGCCTGACGGAGAAATACGGCCGGATTTATAGCTTTGACCCCAACCGTTACAACTATGATGCGGCGACCGACACCATCACTTCGAATGGCTTCATCCTCGCCGGAAACAACAAACAGTACCCCACCAAAGGTGTAAGTGACACGACCCTTACCGGCCGTCAGTGGGGCATTGCGCCCCGGCTGGGTGTCGCATGGACGCCCAAGGCTTTTCACGACAAGATCGTCGTCCGTAGCGGTGCGGGGATCTATTACGATCGGGGCGAGCTCTTCAGCTACCTCTCCCCCGGCTACGCGGCGGGTGAAACCACCGCGGGACCTTTCGGCGTCAACCAGAGTCCACCTTTCGTGAGCACGTCATTCTGCAATCAAACTGCTCCCTACCTGGGCTACGTTTCGACCTGTAGCACCACATTGGAGAATCCCTGGACTCTGGGACCTGCCCCCACAGGCAATCCCGCCAATGATTATCTGCCGAATATAGCCGCCATCCTCGCCAACCCCTACCAGCAACTCCCTTCTTTTGCTTACTACGACCGGGCGAACAAGCTGCCGTACACGATGAACTATACCTTCGACATCCAGTGGCAGCCGCGCCGGGATTTGGCCGTCGACGTTGGTTTTGTGGGTAATTCCGGCCGTCATGAGGTCATGCCCGTTCCCTTCAACCAGCCGGGGATCGCGACTCCCACCAACCCCATCCATGGCCAGTACTACACGTATGGCTACACGGTTACTGACCCTTCCACAGGGGCTCCCCTCCAGTTGCCCGGTGGACATGGACAAATGGTGTCTACCTATGAAGGCGGCAACGACGATCTGCGCGTTCCCTACATTGGCTACTCCGCGGAATCGGAAAGCTACAAAGCCATTGGCGTTTCCAACTACAACGCGTTGCAGACGCACGTGGAAAAGCGCCTGAGCCATGGGGTGCAAGTGGGTTTCTCCTACACCTGGTCGCACGCCTTGGATGAACAGAGCGCCATGGGCCTTTTCTATAACGGCAATAATCCCCTGAACCCGCACAGCGCCTACGCCTCGTCGGACTTTAACCGCACGCATGTCCTTAACTTCAACTACCTTTACCAATTCCCAACCTTTGCTAAGGGCAACAAGCTGGCGAGCAAGTTTGCCAATGGTTGGGCGATCCAAGGTATCGCCGTGATCCAAAGCGGCCAGCCCTATAGCGTGATTGACTACACGGGCGCCGTGGGAAGTATCTTTTACGGTGTAACCGATGGAATCATCAACCCCATTGTTCCACTTAAGGCTGGTTGTACTGCCCGCAGTGCGGTGACCGGCGCCACGGGAGCGGGTGCTACAGCAGCGCTCAATGAAAATTGCTTCACTTTGCCCTTGCTGAAGCCCGGTGACTTGAATGGGGCGATCGATCCCGGCGACCCTTCAATCGGACTCCCCGGAGACACCTATGAGACCAACTTTAGCCAGGACGGGCGCAACCTCTTTCGGCAAGCCTGGCAAAGGCGCACCGACATTTCTTTGGTTAAGGACCTGCTGATCACCGAGCGGGTCAAGCTGAAATACACTCTGGACGTCTTTAACCTCACCAACACCGCCAGTTTCGATATTCCCATCGATAACGTGTCGCAGAATGTGGGCTACAACGATTTCCCAACGGCCTTGGGCCCTCTAAACACTCAGTATACATCCGTTTTGCCCACCTCGTGCTCGGGCACTTCCAGTGGCGGGTCGTTCTACAACTGTCCCGCCGGCCTGGGAGTCGTAAACAAGACGATTGGAGGTCCGCGGCAGATTCAGATGTCCCTGCACCTGACGTTCTAACCCGGGTTCCAAGCGTTGTACTCGCGAAAGGGCGAGGCTGCTGCCTCGCCCTCCTCCAGCTAGGGTAGGGGAAAGGCCGGTTGGTCGGGTGTGGCCGACAGCCCGCGTAATGGGCGCTGTCCTTTAGCCCATGGCGACAGCCATGGGATTTGGTGGCGCAGAATAGCACGTGAGCCACGTAGTGGCGGCATCAGAACTCCGCTCGACCCATGGCGATGAAATCGCGCCTGCCGGGGCTTGGGTGGCGGCGAGTCTACCTCGTCAAACGGTGCCAATGGCACGGAGCTAAATGGCGGCGTTAAGCTGCCTCAACATCCGGTGCCACCAATGCGCTCGGCAGCAGCGCGGCACAAGCCCTATTCTTCCCCGATGTCTTCGTTCCAGATCTCGGGGTGGGCGCGAATGTATTCGGCCAGCAAAGCGGCGCACTCTTCGGAATCAAGGTCGATTACTTTCACTCCCAGCGAACGTAGCCAGTCGAGGCCGCCTTGGAAGTTGCGGCTTTCACCTGCCACGACGGTTCCGAAGCCAAATTGCCGCACGAGCCCGCTACAGTACCAGCACGGCGCAAGCGTCGTGACCATGATGAGACTGCGATAGCTGCGCTGACGGCCTGCATTCCGAAAGGCGTCGGTCTCGGCGTGCATCGAGGGATCGCCATGCTGCACTCGGCGATTATGCCCAGCCCCGATTTCCCGACCGCCGGCATCAAAGATCGCTGCGCCAATCGGGATGCCACCCTCCCCCAGCCCCTTGCGCGCCTCCGTTAGTGCCACCACCAGCATCTCTTCATAGTTAGGTTCAGATGTCATTCCTCTCTTATACACTACGCGGCGTAGCTCGGGATAGGGAGTTGGCATCGCACACGGACGGGTCCGACGTGACCGGTCCGGCGCACCGAACGCGGTTAAAGATGTTGAATCATCTCCCTGTGCGTGCGCCTCTTGAGATTTCTGTGCATCTTGGCGCTTAACCCTCAGGGTGAATTCGTTCGAGCCTCCAAGCGCTATAAGCCTTAAGCGGTTGTAACTTGTTCTGGACAAGCCCCGCACGGCGTTGTATGCTCCTCGGAAGCACGGGGTAGGTTTCAGGTGTGCTGGGTA
>JBKQVI010000019.1:0-10680 GCA_052139985.1 Terriglobia bacterium | reverse complement strand
TCCTGCGGGCTTGAAGGTCTCCGACCAACAGATGGCCGAACTGCAGCTCAGGAGAGACAAGTTTCATGGTGACTGGAACTATAGTCTATTGCCCAGAAGTTGACACGGTTATTTCCTGACAGCCCCTAAGGCTTGAATCCGGCTCGCGTTGGTAGTAAACGTTGGCCGAACCTGCCTGGGGCAGGTGCACACGTTTGCCTGAACCGACAGATCTTTAGAGTCACCCGAACCGAAATGAACGCCGGCATCATCGTGTCGGCGTCACTATCGTCGATACCCAGCAGATGTGTTTTCCCCTTGCCAAAGTTGGGCGCTTTCTTGACTTGAACCCCATACTAATCGGTAAATAAAGCACTTAAGTGAGATGATAGCCAGAGTGGTGGGGTGCGCGCCTGATACGGGAAGAATTCGAACGGAATCCACCTCGCGCTCAAAAAAGACAATTGACATGCGCTGGCGTAAGTCGTACCATGCGAATTCAGCACGCACACGTGTGCAGTGATTCGGACGCTGTTTCTGTGGAGGCGATTCATTTCCAGCGGAGCATCGATAAGGTCCCGGATCCAGCAGCCACCGAGTGGTGCATGAATTCGAGGGAAGTTCAGACTGTAGAGGCTGCCCAGTGCCGGCTTCTCCGATATGCCTGATCAACACCAAGGAGCCAACCCCGCGTATATGCCTGAGGGCCCTCGGAGGGCCTCCATAAAGGACATCGCGCGCTTGGCGCACGTTTCGCATTCAACGGTCTCGCGGGCCCTGCGCGGCAGCCAACAGGTGAGTGCGGCGACCGCAGTTCGCATTCGCAAGATCGCAGAGGACTCCGGGTACCGGGCGAGTGCTGCGGCGCGCAGCTTGGTGATGGGCCAAAGCAAAACCATCGGGGTGGTAGTTACCAGCATCACGGATCCCTTCGTCGCAGAGGTGGTGAGCGGCATCGAAGATTTGGCGGAAAGGCACGGGTACTCTGTGTTTTTGGCCAACTCCAATGCCGATCCAAAGCGTGAAGTGCGGGTGGTTCGGTCGTTCGAGGAGAGGCGAGTGGACGGCATCATCGTGACCTCTTCGCGCGTAGGGGCGCTTTACGTGCCGGTGATGGAGCGCATGCACGTCCCGGTCGTGTTACTGAACAACCAGCACCCCAGCCAATTTGTTCATTCCGTGCTGATCGATAACGTGACGGCAAGCTTGGAGGCAACCGGCCTCCTGATTCGCCTGGGCCACCGCCGCATCGCCTACATCGGTGACCGCTTAGGTTACCACTCGGACACCGAACGCTGCGCCGGGTATCGCCGCGCGTTGGAAGAAGCGGGTCTCGAATTCGACATGGAACTGGTGGTGCAAGGAGACGGCAAGCCGGAAGGCGGCGAGCGGGCCATGGCGCAACTTCTCGCGCTGCCCCGGCGTCCTACCGCGGTCTTCTGCTACAACGACATGTCGGCGCTGGGCGCCCTACGCCAGATCCATGCCCACGGCCTCGATGTTCCCCGCGACCTGTCGGTGGTCGGTTTTGACGACTTACACTTCTGCCAGTATTTGGTGCCCCCGCTGACTACGGTAAGACAGCCGTTGCGCCAGATGGGACGCATGGCCATGGAAACATTGCTCCACATTTTTGACGGGCCGCACTCGACCCACAACCTGCGGGTCGAAGGACAATTGATCGTACGGCAGTCCACGGCCCCTCCGAGGGAGGATCCTTAGAATGACCGAATTGTTGGTGAAGCCGGACCGCTTCACGGGACGTCTGGAAACCTTTGGATTTGAGTATCTCGCCTTTGAAAACCTGAAGCTGAGTGCGGGAAGCCGCTACGAAGGGGAGACCGCAGAGCGCGAACTGGCGGCCGTGGCGCTCGGCGGGTGCTGCTCGGTAAGTTCTTCGCGGGGCGAGTGGCGCGACTTCGGGGCGCGCGCAAATGTGTTCGAGGGAAAGCCTCACACGCTCTATCTGCCACCCCGGACGCGATTCGAGGCGACAACGAAAGCGGGCTGCGATTTGGCTCTCTGCTACGCCAAAGCGGAAGAGCCGCATGGGGCACGCCTGGTGACGCCCGAACAGGTGCGGGTGGAAATACGCGGAGGCGGGAACGCCACGCGGCAGATCAACCACATGATCACACCGGAGTTTCCTGCGCATCGTCTGTTGATTGTCGAGGTGTACACGCCGGCCGGCAACTGGTCCAGCTATCCTCCCCACAAGCACGATGTGCACAACCCACCGCACGAGGTCGATTTGGAAGAGTTCTACTACTACCGGGTCCGTCGGCCGGAGGGCTACGCGCTTCAGAAGGTCTATACGGCGGACCGGCGGATCGATGCGACTCTGACGGTGCGGGATGGCGAGTTGGTGCTGGTGCCGGAGGGCTACCATCCCGTGGTGGCGGCGCACGGTTACGACGTGTATTACCTGAACGCGTTGGCCGGGTCGGCCCGCTCCATGGCCGCTTCCGACGATCCCGACTACGCCTGGGTGCGCGGCGAGTGGCGAGAGCAAGATCCGCGGCTACCGCTGGTGTGAAGGAGGCGATGACCTGGTGAAAGTGACGGTGCTTGGCCGGATTGGGTACGACCTTCACTCCGAGGAGCCGCACGTAAAGCTGCCGCACGTGCGGCGGTTTTCGCGTTACCTCGGTGGAAGCAGCGCCAACATGGCGGTGGGGCTTTCCCGCCTGGGAGCTCGCGTCGGTATCGTAAGCTGCCTTGGCGAGGACAGCCTGAGCGAGTTTCTGATCCAGTTTCTGCAAGCGGAGAAGGTGGAGACAAGCCATGTGCACCGAGCGCCCGGCTATCTGCCTTCGCTGTGCCTGACGGAGGTGTCGCCGCCAGACCGTTTTCCCCAGGTCTTTTATCGCCACGATGCCGTGGACATCATGCTGCGGGTAACCGAGGATGACCTCGCCTACATCGCCGGACATGAGATGTTTATCACCAACGGCACGTCCTTGTGCGCTTCGCCTTCGCGCGAGTCCACCTATCTGGCTCTCGAGCGCGCGAAGGGGGCGGGGCGGCGCGTAGTGTTTGACGTGGACTACCGGGCCATGTCCTGGCCGAGCGCGGCGGTGGCGGGGCAAGCGGTGCGGCTGGCGTTGCCCTTCATCGATGTGCTGATCGGCAATCAGCTTGAATTGAGCCTGGTGGCAGGCGAGGAGAACCTCGATCGCGCCACGGAAGCCCTGCGCGAGCGGATTCCCACGCTGGTGAGCAAGCTGGGCGAACAGGGAACCCGGGTATGGCAAGGCCGGGACTCGGTGTTCCTGCCGCCCTACTCAGTGGAGGTGGTTTCCACCATCGGCGCCGGCGACGGGTTCGCTTCGGGATTCCTCTACGCCCTGCTGGCGGGCAAATCCGTGACCGAATGCCTGCATTTCGGAAACGCGGCTGCCGCCATCGTGGTGGGCCGCCTGAGCTGCTCAGAAGCCATGCCGACGCTGGAGGAAGTGGAAACCATGATCCGCAACCAGGCGAAGCAGGTCAACAGATGAGCGCTGCCCACGTGTATTCGAGTTGTGAGTTCCTGCCTGACACCCTGCTCGATCGCCTCACGGCAACCCGGGTCGGCGATCCGGAACATGTGTGCCTGTAATGAAAGGTAGCGGGAGGAATCCATGAAAACCAGAAGACTGACGATGGCGCAAGCGCTGCTGGATTTCCTGAAGCACCAGTACGTGGAGCGGGACGGGGTGGAGCACCGGTTTTTTTCAGGTGTTCTCGGGATCTTCGGCCATGGCAACGTGGCAGGGATCGGCCAGGCATTGCAGCAGAACCTGGACCTTCCCTACATTCCCGTCCGCAACGAGCAGGCCGCGGTCCATCTGGCGTGCGGATACACCAAGACCAGCAACCGCCTGCGCACTTTCGCCTGTACCTCCTCGATTGGCCCTGGCGCCACGAATATGATTACGGGCGCTGCCCTGGCGACGATCAATCGCCTGCCGGTCTTACTGCTTCCCGGGGACATCTTCGCGCGGCGAAACGTGGCGCCGGTACTTCAGCAACTCGAGTCGCCCTCTACGCAGGACATTGGCGTGAACGATTGTTTTAAGCCCGTCTCGCGCTACTGGGACCGCATCTACCGCCCGGAACAGTTGATCACGGCGTTGCCGGAGGTGATGCGCGTCCTCACCTCGCCGTCCGATTGTGGAGCGGTGACGTTGGCACTGCCGCAAGATGTGCAAGCGGAGGCCTACGACTACCCCGAGGAGCTTTTCGGCAAGCGTGTATGGCTCATCCGTCGTCCTGAGCCGGACGCTGTGAGCTTTGCCCGGGCTGTGGAAGCGATTCGCGCGAGCCGAAAACCGTTCCTGGTGGCGGGCGGCGGGGTGCTCTTCAGCGAAGCTTCCGAGGCGCTGGCGAAGTTTTGCGCAGCGACGGGTATCCCCGCCGGTGAAACGCAAGCCGGCAAGGGTTCTCTCGCTTACGATCATCCGCAGTCCGCCGGAGCGGTGGGGGCTACCGGAACGCTGGCGGCAAACCTGTTGGCGCGGGATGCCGACCTGGTAATCGGCGTCGGTACACGGTACTCGGATTTCACCACGGCCTCCATGACGGCGTTCCAAAACCCTCGGGTGCGCTTTGTCAACATCAACACGGCGGAGTTCGACGCCTTCAAGGTGGGAGCGATTCCCCTGGTCTCAGACGCGCGCGTGGCGCTGGAACGGCTCACGGCAGCGCTGGCCGGCTACCGCGTGGAAGTAGGCTACTCTGCACAAATTGCCGGATTGAAGCGGGACTGGGAGGCCGAAGTGGATCGCCTCTTCCACCTCGGGCTGGAGCCGCGTCCGGCGCAGAGCGAGGTGATTGGGGCGATGTGGGAGGCGGCGGGGCCTCGCGACATTCTGCTTTCCGCCGCCGGCAGCCATCCCGGCGATCTGCACAAGCTGTGGCGCACCCGCACGCCCAACGGTTACCACCTGGAGTACGGCTACTCGTGCATGGGCTACGAGATTCCTGGTGCGCTGGGAGCTAAGCTGGCCGACCCGACGCGCGAGGTCTTCGTTTTTCTCGGTGACGGCACCTACCTGATGATGCCGGGCGAGATTGTTACCTCCGTGCAGGAGGGTGTGAAAATCATCATCGTGCTGGTCGATAACCACGGGTTTGCGAGCATCGGCGGACTGAGCGCGTCCCTCGGGCAAAAGGGTTTTGGCACGGAGTACCGCCTGCGGGTGGCGGAGTCCGGGCGGCTCGAGGGAGACTTCCTGCCGGTGGACTTCGAGGCCAACGCGCGCAGTCTGGGCGCGTATGCGATACGGGCCCACGGGCTGGCGGAGTTCAAGCAGGCTCTGGAGAAAGCCAAGAGCCTGAACCGGACCACGGTAGTGGTGGTCGAGACCGAGCGGGACGCGCACGTGCCGGGGTACGAATCCTGGTGGGATGTGGCGGTGGCAGAGGTATCCGAGATGGAGAGCGTGCGGGAATCGCGCGCACGCTACGTCGAGGCCCGTCGCAAGCAGCGCTACTACCTCGCCGGCGGGAAGAAGGGAGATTAGCGTGGCCGAACGGTTGCGGAATTTTGTCAACGGGGCTTGGAGGAATTCGGACGCCAGCGAGACACTGCCGGTGCTCAACCCGGCGTCGGCGCAGGTGCTGGCGCAAGTGCCGCTCTCGCCGGCGGTGGAAGTGGACCAGGCCGTGGAAGCGGCGAGGAAGGCGTTTGAGGAATGGCGCCGTCGGCCCGCGGGGGATCGAATTCAACCGCTCTTCAAACTCAAGGTGCTGCTGGAGGAGAACCTCGACGCGCTGGCGCGCACCATCACGGAGGAATGCGGCAAGACTTATGCGGAGAGCGCCGGGGAGCTGCGCCGGGCGATTGAGAATGTGGAGACGGCGTGCGGCATCCCGGTACTCATGCAGGGAACGAATAATGAGGACATTGCTCCGGGTATCGATGAACACATGATTCGGCAGCCTCTGGGAGTGGTGGCGGCCATTACCCCCTTCAACTTTCCCGGGATGATTCCGTTCTGGTTTCTCCCTTACGCGGTGGCGGCCGGAAACTGTTTTCTGCTGAAGCCATCCGAGCGCGTGCCCATCACATCATGGAAGCTGTTTCAGTTGCTGGAGATGGCGGGCTTTCCGGCAGGCGTTGCGCAACTGGTGAATGGCGGCCGGGAAACGGTGAATGCAATTCTCGATCATCCGGGGATTCGCGCCATCAGCTTTGTGGGCTCGACGGCAACGGCCAAGTACATTTATAGCCGGGCCGCCGCCGCCGGCAAGCGCGCCCAGTGCCAGGGCGGCGCAAAGAACCCGGTGGTCGTGATGCCCGACGCCGACATGGAGATGACTGCCAGAATCCTGGGGGACTCGGCCTTCGGCTGCGCTGGGCAGCGATGCCTGGCCGCATCGGTGGCGATTGGGGTTGGGGAGGCGCAAGCGGAACTATCCGCGCGCATGGCCGAGGCCGCCCGCAACCGCAAGGTGGGTTTCGGGCTCGATACCGGCGTGGAGATGGGCCCCGTGATCTCAGCCGCGAGCAAGGCGCGGATCGAGACGCTGATTGCGCGGGGCGAGCAGGAAGGGGCGAAAGTGCTTGTGGATGGCCGCGGCAGGAAGGTGCCGGGATATGAGGAAGGGTTCTTCGTGTTTCCCACGGTGCTCGATGGCGTGGCGGCACAGGGTGAAATCGCCCGCACTGAGATTTTCGGCCCCGTTCTAAGCCTGATGCCCGCGGAAAACATCGAGGAAGCCATCCAACTGGTCAACGGCCGGAGCTACGGCAACATGGCGTGCCTCTTCACCAGCGACGGGGCGGCGGCGCGGCGCTTCCGGCATGAGGTGCAGGCCGGGAACGTCGGCATCAACGTGGGCGTCGCCGCGCCGATGGCCTATTTCCCCTTTAGCGGGTGGGGAGACAGCTTTTTCGGTGACCTGCACGCCCAGGCAGGCCATGGGGTGGAGTTCTACACGCAAACCAAAGTCGTCGTGGAACGCTGGCCGCGCGATTGGAGCCGCCGCTTCTAAAGGATAACTCATGCCAAAACTATTGGTTGGGAATGCCCCGTGTTCGTGGGGAACGCTGGAATTTGAAGAGGCTAAGGGCGAACAGATCGGATATTCCCGCATGCTGGACGAGCTGGCCGAATCGGGGTACACCGGAACCGAATTGGGGGATTGGGGTTACATGCCCACTGAACCCGACGTGCTCCGAGACGAACTCAGGCGGCGCGGACTGGTGATGTTGGGGGCATTCGTCCCTGTGGCCCTGAAGGATCCACGGGCGCACGATGCCGGAATCGCCAACGCGGTGAAGGTCGCGCGGCTTCTGGCGGCCGTCGCCTCCACTCCCCCACCCTACCTGGTGCTGGCGGACAATAATGGCACCGATCCCCAGCGTACCCGCCTGGCAGGGCGGATTCCCACGGGCACAGGGTTGAGCGAGGCGGAATGGGCCGTTTTCGCGGGTGGGGCGAATCGGCTGGCGCAGGTGGTGTTTGACGAAACCGGCCTTCGCACGGTTTTTCATCATCATTGCGGGGGCTACGTTGAGACGCCGGAGGAGATCGCACGGTTCCTGGAATTGACGGACCCGCGGAAGATCGGGCTGGTTTTCGATACCGGTCACTTCACTAATGGCGCGGGCCATGCCGGCGTGGTCGAGGCGCTGGAAGGCTTTGGCGACCGGGTCTGGTATATCCATTTCAAGGATTGCGAACCGAAGATGGCGGCGCGAGCGCGAGCGGAGGAGTGGGACTACTTTACGGCGCTGCGGCACGGCGTGTTCTGCGAGTTGGGGCAGGGCTCGGTGGACTTTCCCGGGGTGCTTCGCTGGCTCGCGCGGCGTGGTTATGATGGCTACGTGCTGGTGGAACAAGACATACTGCCCGGCATGGGATCGCCCAAAGAGAGCGCCCGCAGGAATCGGGAGTACTTGCGGTCGATTGAATCCTGTTTCAGTTGAAGCCTGTTAGCACGCGGAGGCTTTATGAGCACGAATCAACTTCATCTTGGTATTATCGGAGCCGGCCGAATCGGGGAAGTACACGCGGAGGCCGTTGCCTTCGGTATACCCGAAGCCGAAATCGTTTCCATCACCGATCTGGATCGTGCCGCCGCCCTGCGCGTGGCGAACCGATGCGGGATCCCCACCGTGGCCGCCTCCGGCAACGACATCTTGTCCGATCCGCGCGTCGAAGCTGTCCTGATCTGCTCTTCTACCGACACCCACGCGGAGTTGATCGGCGAGGCCGCGCGCGCCGGCAAGCATATCTTCTGCGAAAAACCGATCGCCCACGATTTGGCGAAAATTGACATCGCTCTGGAAGCGGTGGCCAAGGCAGGGGTGAAGCTGCAAATCGGCTTCAACCGCCGCTTCGACCCGAACTTCGCGCGGGTGAGGCGGGCGGTGGAATCCGGGGAGATTGGAACGCCGCGCCTGATGCACATTATCAGCCGCGACCCTGCCCCGCCGCCGATCTCTTATGTTAAGGTATCGGGCGGCATGTTCCTCGACATGACGAGCCACGATTTCGACATGGCCCGGTTCTTGATAGGCGACGAAGTGGAGGAAGTGTTCGTTGCCGGCGGCGTGATGGTGGACGAAGAGATCGGCGCGGCAGGGGACCTCGACACGGCGGTGATCGTACTCCGCTTTCGTGGCGGGGCGATTGGGACCATCGACAACTGCCGGCAGGCAGCCTACGGGTATGACCAGCGGGTTGAAATTCTGGGCAGCCTCGGCGCCATTGCCACCGGGAACTGCTATCCCAATCAAGCGACTGTCAGCACGGCGAGCGAAGTGCGGAGAGACCTGCCGTTGAACTTCTTCATGGACCGCTACCGTGAGAGCTATGCCGCCGAACTGCGCTGCTTCGCCGAGGCGGTGATCCACAACCATCCCACACCGGTGAGCGGCGAAGACGGCCGCAGTCCGGTGGTAATGGGATTGGCAGCCCGCAAATCCTATGTCGAGCGCCGGCCCGTCAGGCTGGCGGAAATCGACGCAAACGTCGTGCGGTGTTGAGCGGTTCGAGCTTACAGGCCGTACGGTGGTCAAATCAGAAAGCTCGGAGGAGATTGCTTGAAAGGTTCGAAGCTGCGTGCCATCGCGACCGACGTGCACTTTTGGATTCCTGTCGTCATTCTTGTGTTGGGAACTTCCTTACTATTGGCCTTGAGGTAAAACCGTGAGCCACGACGAACGGACCGCAGAAGGGGCGTCGTCCCGTTCTCTTCACCGGCTGGGAGTGGCCTGCGGCTTGGCCGCGGGCGCCTGGCTGGGTGGAGCGGAAGCTCCCACCAAGCTGGTCACGGTCGGCTTTTCACCCTTCATCATCTCGTTGGGAATGGTGGCCGGAGTATTCGTTGCCCGCTGGACCGTGCCCGTGGCGCTGAAGGGCACCAGCTACGTTTGGCTGGACCTTAAAGCGCGGGCGCACCTGATCGTGTGGGCCATTCTCGCCGGCATGTTGTGGGCTGTCGCCAACACGCTGACGGTTTTTGCCATCCGCGACGTTGGGTTGTCGATCGCCTTTCCGCTTTGGAACACCAACAGTCTGGTAGGTTTGTTCTGGGGCTGGCTGCTCTTTAACGAGTTGCGCGGGGCCAAGGTGCGCGAGTGGGCCAAGGTGATGGGTGGTGCGGCGGCGATTGTGGCGGGTGCATGCCTGCTGGCTTACGCCACGCAGCACCACTCCGGCAGCGCGCCGCACCGGGCCACGCTGGGGATTCTGGCCGCCCTGGGCGCCGGCGTGCTTTGGGGCACGATGTACATTCCTTACCGCAAAGCTTACATCAGCGGCATGAATCCGCTGTCATTCGTCACGATTTTCACTTTTGGCGAACTGGGGACCACCTTCACGCTTGCCGCCGTTTTCTATGGGGGCCTGGGCCCCCTGATGAAGGGACTCACCCAAGCGCGGCCGGCGCTTTTCTGGCTCTTCCTGGGCGGATTCTGCTGGGTGTTAGGGGATCTTTTCCAGCAGTTTGCCGCCAAGTACATCGGCATCAGCCGCGGCATCCCCCTTTCCAATACGAATCAGCTTTGGGGTCTTGCCTGGGGAGTACTGGTGTTCGGCGAACTGGCCGGAGTGGGTGCGACGGTTCGAGCACTGGTGATTGCGGGCAGCCTTATCATGATCGCCGGCGCCGCCGCGATCGGCTTCGCCGAGGCGAAGGGCGAGGAACAATCGTCGTGGAAAAAGGCCGTGCAGCGGGAATGCGACCGTTACGGCATGGATCGGGATCGTGTGGCGGCGACTCTACAGGGGCGGGACCCGCTTTCGGACGAGAGGCCGAAACGGCACTGGTGGGAAGCGCTCGTCGTCCTGGGGGCGATTGGCGTGTTCATTGCTTTGGCCGCGTCGTCAGCTTCCCAGGCGATTGCGATTCATACCGGCTGGATGGTCGTGTTGGGAATGGCCTCGATTGTGTTGCTGGTTGTGTGCGGAGCTCTCCTGTGGAAGCGTACGCGGTTCTCGTAGGGTGGTCCGACGAAACTTCGCTGCCAACGCGAGGATCGCGGCAAATTTGAAGCGTTCCGGCACCAACATTCTACTGACAACAAAGCTCGGCATATCCGTGCAACCAAGAAATTGCGAGGGCGCCAGGTGTTGCGAGATCACTGCTGTCCAAAATAATCGCTAGCCCCGTACCGCGCCATTGCAGGGAAAGGCTTTAGGACAGGGAGAATGGCGGGTTGGGGAGGAGGTCTAGGTTTCATCAGTTCGTTCGCCTGTCCCAATC
>JBKQVI010000018.1:0-11807 GCA_052139985.1 Terriglobia bacterium | reverse complement strand
ATGTGCGATGTAGCGGCGACTTTACGTCGCCACAACATCAATTACTGCAACGTGCGAATGGCGGGGTAAACCCGCCGCTACACGTTTTTCCGCAGCCTCTCAAGCCCGGCGCTACACTCGAAATTAGGACACCACCCGTGCCCCTACAAAAGGTGTGAGCCGTGACTTCTGCATCGAGTGTATCGACTATGGTCATGAAGACGTCTGAAGAATCCCGTCCCACCGAGCGTGCGGCAGGAATCGCAACTCCGTGGCCGGCCGACATCAAGATGCGCGCGACCGGCTTGGATTTTTATTATGGGGGAAAGCAGGCGTTGCACTCGATTGGCTTGCAGGTTCCCACCGGACGGATTACCGCGCTTATCGGCCCTTCCGGCTGCGGCAAGACCACCTTTCTGCGGGTTCTTAACCGCATGTACGAGACCGTGCCACAGGCGCGCCCGGAAGGTGAAGTGCTGCTGGACGGCGAGGACATCTTCTCGCTCGACGTGGTGAGCCTGCGGCGAAGAGTGGGCATGGTGTTCCAAAAGCCCAACCCGTTCCCCAAGTCGATTTTCGATAATATTGCTTACGGCTTGCGCATCAATGGGATAATGGGGCAGGGCACTCTGGCTGAAGGTGTAGAGAAAAGCTTAAAACGGGCCGCGCTTTGGGAAGAGGTCAAAGACCAACTTCACAAGTCCGCTTATGCGCTTTCCGGAGGACAGCAACAGCGGCTGTGCATCGCTCGAGCCTTGGCAGTGCAACCGGAAGTCTTGCTGCTCGACGAACCCTGTTCGGCGCTGGACCCGATTGCCACGGCGAAAATCGAAGAGTTGCTTTTTAACCTGAAAGACGTCTGCACCATGGTGATTGTGACGCATAATATGCAGCAGGCGGCGCGCACAGCCGACTACACCGGCTTCTTCCTGATGGGGCGATTGATTGAGTTCAACAAGACGGCGGTCATCTTCAAGACCCCTGCGCGGAAAGAAACCGAAGATTATATTACCGGCAGGTTTGGATAAAGACGTACTATCGGGCCATCGGGCCATCGGGCCATCGGGCCATTGGGTCATCGGGTCATCGGGTCATCGGGTCATTTGATCATTGGGTCATTTGATCATTGGGTCAATGGGTCATTTAGGGGCGTTCCTTTATTCTTGGTCTGTTGTCCGCCGTATTGGAGACCGTAAGACCAAGAGAAACAAGCGATTAAAGACGGACAATTGCCAGTTTTTCAATGGCTCGATGACCCGATGATCAAATGATCCGATGGCCAGATGACCCGATGGACAGATCGCTCGATGACCCGATGATCAAATGACCCGATTTCAAGGGGGGGTTCGCCATTGCGCCATTTTGTTGAGGAATTAGATTACCTGCGAAGCCGTCTGCTTGAAATGAGCGCGCTGGTGGAGGACTCCGTTTACCGCAGCGTTCTCTGCCTTTCGGATAAAGACCCCCAGCAAGCGCAAAGGGTCCTCCAGAATGAGTCGGAAATCAACCGCATGGAGATCGAGATTGACGATCTCGCCACGCGGCTGCTGGCTCTCCAGCAACCCATGGCCACGGACCTGCGCCTGCTGACTTCCGCCATCAAGATCAATAACGACCTCGAGCGCATGGGGGATTTGGCGGTCAACATCGTTGAACGCGGCCTTTCGCTAATCAACGAGCCCCTCATCAAGCCCCTGATCGATATTCCGGCAATGGCCAGCCGCGTGCAGTCGATGATTCGCAAAAGCCTGGATGCTTTTGTGAAACGCGACGCCGAACTTGCTCGCACCGTGCTGGTCTCTGACGACGCCGTGGACGAACTGCGCGATGCGATTTACGAGGAGCTGATCGGATACATGGAACGCGACCCCAAGACGGTTCGCCAGGGAATCAACCTCATGTTTATCGCACGCAACCTGGAACGGCTTGCCGACCACGCCACCAATATCTCCGAGGACGTTCTCTTCCTGGTCGAGGGCGTTGACGTCCGCCACCACGCCGAAACCCGGGAGTAAATCGGCTCCCGTAAAGTGGGCCAAGGCGCCGGCAGCGACTGTCCGCGGCGGGTGGGGCCGTTTATTCCTTGCAGACATTTTGTCTGGATAAGCCATCGGTCCGCGGTTGGGGCGCGGTGGTCCACACCCCGGAATGGTGGGGAATCGCGGACTATCCATCATTGGGCCAAAGCTCCGGGTACGGACGCATCCAAACTCTCAGAGGAAATTTGCATCCTACTAAACCAGGCCATCTGGCCCAAACCTGATTTTATCTTTGACTGCGTCGGCCCTTTGATGATGAAATGGTGGACTCGACGCTGGTCCCCTGTTGCGACAGGGCGGCTGGCCAACGCTTGGGGGAAATAGGAATGAAGGTAAAGATCCTCGCACTACTGATAGCCTGGTCGCTCATGGGCACCATGACGGCGCCCCTCTTCGCGCAGCAGGCGGACAATCCCAACGTTGACGAGATCACGGTCCCGGAAGGCACGGAGTTCAAGCTCCAACTGCACACCACGCTCAACTCCAACACGTCCAAGGCGGGCGACCGGATCATGTGCTCGCTCATTGACCCCGTAGCCGTCGAGGATCGCGACGTGCTCTCGAAGGGCGTGCGCATTGACGGCCACGTGGGCGAGTCCCGAGCCGCGGGGCGCAAGGGCAAGGGCGGTCTACTCACCATCGTGTTCGATACCGTGGAACTTGCCAACGGCCAAAAGGTAGCGATCCTGGGTTCACTGACCGAAGTGTTCTCCAGCGAAAGCGGCAGCGATCCCAACGTCGGGCCGGAAGGCGAACTGAAAGGCAAAGGCCCGAATCGCAAAGAACAGGCCCTGCTCATTGTGGCCCCCGCCGCGGTGGGAGCAGTGGGCGGCATCGGCACGGCAATCGCCCTGGGAGCCGCGGGAATCATGACGGCGCTCTTTCTCCCCAAAGGTAAGCAGGCTTCTCTCGCCGCGGGCTCGCTGGTGGGTATGCGCTTGGATCGCGACGTTACCCTGGTGATTCCTTCCGCCGGAAGATAGAAACCCAATTCCCTTCCAACGAAGCGGCCCTCGAATTCGCCCGGGCCATTTCGCCCCGAGTCTTGTACGGTCGCTGGATTCAACCTGGGCCGCTCATTCAGTGTCTCAGTTTGTCGTAGCGGCGAGTTTACCTCGCCAAATGTTGGCGTAAAGCCGCCGCTACATCGCACTGAGCCAGTACCGATTCAGGAGTTGAGAGACTCCCCCTAATTGCCTATAATTCAACTCACATTTCATCAAACCACTCACGAGGGAGAGCTTATGAAACCAATGCCCTGTGCTGGCCGAGGACAAAGTTCGCTCCGATGGTATGTGCTATTTTCCGTTTTCGCGTTTATGCTGAGTTTGAGTTTTGTTTCGTGCCTCGGAGGGACGGACCTGCCGGGTGGTTTTACCGTTCGGGTGGGGAAAACGGTGGAAATCACCGCGTCGTATAACTATTGCTGGTTCCCCACCGTGCATCGGTTTTCCTCGGGCGCAATTCTCGCGACCATGCGCATGAGCCCGGACGAAGCGAGCCCGGAGGGAGAGTTTTCCGCCTATTGCCTTTCCAGCGATGGAGGGCAAACGTGGAGCCGGCGCTATCCCATGGGCGGGGGCGCCAACGTCGATGCCGCGTACAGTCAATCGCCTCTCGCCGACGGAGCCATCTGGGTGCTGGGCGCCGGTTACGCCTCCATCGAGCCCTACCCTCCCGGCCAGAGAACGGATTTTCACGCTACCCTTACGAAGTTCTCGCGCAATGGAATGGAAATTCAGCAAATCAGAGATGCCAGGATTCACCTCTCCGAGCCGGTACAATTTGAACCCGCAACCCTCTATGCCACCAAGGCCAAAGATGCGTCGGAGCTGCGCGAAGTTCCTACGGCGCAGCCCTGGGGAGCGATTATTGACGGTCCGGGCGGCGAATGGCTCAACACGTTTTACTGCGTCACCGAACGCGATCGACGGCAGGGCCGGGTGGTTCTGATACGTTCCGTGGATCACGGCCAGACTTGGGACCAATATGGAATTGTCGCCGCCTTGCAGCCACATGAGAAACCGTGGCCCTGGATGGGCAAAGAGGGGCCTAATGAAGCGGGGCTGGTCCGGTTCTCTGAAAGCCGCTTGTATTGCATCTTTCGCACGGGCAACGCTGAGTACTTGGGTGAGACCTGGTCCCTTGACGACGGCAAGACGTGGAGCACACCCGTTTCAACCGGCCTCCGAGGTGTAGCACCCCATCTAAGATTGCTGAGCAACGGTCTGTTGGCGTGCACGTTCGGCCGGCCTGGCCCGGTAACCATTATGTTTAGCGCCGACGAAGGAAAGAATTGGGTTGGCAACACACCCATTTTTGACGGCGTGAGCACGCACTATAGCGACGTGATCGAGCTGGAGCCGGGCAAGCTCCTTGTAATTTACGACAAGACACCCGACGGAGGGAATCCCAACCCGTGTTCCGGTAAACTGGTTAAGCACACGATCTGCGCCACCTTCGTCGAAGTCCGAAAGCGTGGTTCGTAGGGGCGGGCCTCGTGCCGCCCTCCCCGCCGGCATAGCCGGCTTCATGGCGCCCCTACGGCTGTGACATCGACGGCGGTGCGGCATCGGGAGCGCTGCCCCAGGATTTATTGGGCCGCGGCCCGAGTTCCAATACGAGCGTACCGCCCTCGGCGATATCCGAGTGAGAGAACCAAGGCTTGTCGAGCGGCCGTCCATTGAGCGTCGCCGACTGGATGTATTTATTGTGGGCGGACTGGTTCACCGCGCGGATCGTGAACGTCCGCCCATTTTCGAGCGTGATCTTCGCTTCATTAAAAATTGGACTGCCGATATTGTACGTAGGGCTGCCGGGGCACACGGGATAAAATCCCACGGCGCTGAACACGTACCATGACGACGTGGCGCCCCAATCCTCATCGCCGGGAATCCCCATCAGCCCGGACGTATACCAAATCTTCATCATCTCGCGCACGCGGCGTTGGGTCATCCAGGGTTCGCCCGCATAATTGTAAAGGTAAGGTATGTGAAACCCCGGTTCATCACCCTGCGGGTCCAGGCCCATCGAACCTGTCGCGTCGGGGAATTGCGCCAGAAAACTGAACTTGGAAGTGCCGAAGGGCTCCTCGAACAGCGCGTCGAGCCGTTGCGCAAACTTCTCTCTTCCTCCCATCAGTTGAATAAGGCCGGCGACGTCGTGCTGAACGTGGAACGAGTAGACCCATCCATCGACCTCGGTGAAGTAATCCCTGCCCCCTTGCCCGCCGCCCAATTTGGGGTCGAAGCCCTCCACCCACTTTCCATCGGCCGTGCGCGGCGCCATGAAGCCAATTTCGGGATTGTAGACCTTCTGATAGTCGTGCGCGCGCTTTAGAAAGTATTCGTAATCCGCGTCCTTGTGCAACGCCTTGGCCATTTGCGCCACGCACCAGTCGTCGTAGCTGTTTTCGAGTGTCACCGAAGCGGCTTGGCGGCGCTCATAACGATGAACGTCTGGAGAAGTTTCGGCCTCACCCTTGGCGAGCGCGGGAAGGTAGCCGCGTTCCTGGTAAATGCGGTCGAGCGGGGTCAACGGTCCGAGGCGCCAAGGCAAAACGGTACCTTGCGTAGCATTTTTCCGGATCCCCTCATAGGCCTTTTCCGCGTCGAAATCCGTGTACCCCTTGGCGTAAGTGTCGGCGATCAGAGAGGCGGAATGGTTCCCGATCATCCACTCGCCGGGGCCGCCCACGGTGGGGTCGCGCGGCATCCATCCACTCTGTTCGTACATGCGAATGTAGGAGCTCACCATGTCGAGCTGGCGGCTCGGCGAAAGCAGCAGTTCCAGCGGGTGCTCCGAGCGATAGGTGTCCCACAGGCTATCGTCCACGTAGAAGTCATGCCCATCCGTCGAGTGCACCTGCTTGTCATACCCGCTGTAGTAGCGGCCGTCCTCGGTGATGTCGGCCATGCCCCAGAGCGAGCGATAGAGCGCGGTGTAGAAAATCGTTTTCTCGTCTTCGCTGCCGCCGCTCACGGCAATTCTTCCCAGGGCCTTGTTCCACTCGTCGCGCGCACCATTCTTGACGGCGGCAAAATCCCAGGCGGGGATTTCTCTCTCCACGTTCCGGCGCGCCTGTTCGACGCTGATGTAGGAAACGCCCACGCGCCAATCGCACGGGCTCGCGTCGGAGTCCGCGAAATTCACCGCCACGCCGATGTTCTTCCCGGTGGCGGTGGAGACGCCCGGCGTTATCTTGCCGCCTTCCCAAGCGCCCCACGGGGTGAAAGGGCGTGACGACTGGGCGTAGAGGTATTGCCGCGCGCCCGGCGTATCTTCAAATCCCGAGACCGAAGATTGCGCCGGATCGGCGGTCAGCATCCCCTTGTCTTCTACCCGCACGATGATGTGGCGATCGCCCGGTTGCTGATACGTGATGCGAAAATACGCGGCGCGCTCCGTGACGCTGAACTCGACTTGCGCATCGGTTTTCTCCAGCGTCACCGCGTAGTAATAAGGAGTGGCGGTTTCAAAATCGTGATCGTAGAGCGAAGCGTTCTTCGCCGGGTCGGTCTCCACGGGCCCGACGGTGGGCATCATCACCGCGCCGTTCCAGGGGAATCCGTAGATCTTCTCCGCCAGGTACGAATCGGAAATGCCGGGGCTGGTCACAGGCGCGAGGCGGATCATCCCGAAGGGCAGTTGGACAGTGGGCGGCTCTGACTTCAGGAGGTGCGAGATGCCGCCGATGTGCGGATCGACGTAATCCACCGGCTGCTTGGCTTGTCCCAGGGCGATGGGAGCAAGCGCTCCAAGAAGAAACGTAATGACAAGGGCAGCGTGTATGAGAGTTTTCATTGCGGTTTCCGATCTGGGAAGGATGGGAGTCGCACAGCGCGAGAGAGTATAGCAGCATCAGGCAGAGTTATCCGCCCGCCGACGGATTACTCAGGGCCACCCGCCTTGAGTGCTTTACAAGGGGTCATAACTATTCCTAAAGGGTCCGAGATACGGCTACTGGGGTGAGCACGTAGCGCTGACCTGCTTTCCAAGGTCAGCGGCTTTTCTGGAAATGGCCCGGCATAACGGAGGACGCCGTAATTAGCGGGCAGGAACAGAAGCGGCGCTGGGGACTGCCCATCGACCGCGTCCACCTGCCTGCTGACGAGAATGCCCCGATCTGAACACCGGAAGAGCCGCGGACCTGGAAGTGCAGGTCCGCGCTACGAACTGGGGGTCACCGATCTTAAGGCCCAATCGTTAGCGGATTTCCGTGGAGGGCGTGGCTTCGGGGATCAAGACCAGGATGTCGATGCCGAATACGAGAGTTGCCAGGGCGGGGCTCGACTCTCCCAGACTGTTGAAGCCTTGGCGGAGAGTACGCAGGTCAAACACCGTCCAATCCGAACGCAACAGGTTGGCAAGCATCAGTTCGAGGTAGCGCGATGCCGGATCGTCCCTCAGGTTGAAGGCGCGTAGCTGCGGAGGCTCCCCGACTCTCGGCGGAGGCTGTCCGACTCTCCGATGAATTGGAAACGATCCCTTAACCGGTATTAGGCAGATGTGAAGGGATTGGGCGCCCTGTCCCTCGGCAAACTCGGCCACGTAGTTTCCGATGCCGCTGCCATGCACCGGATTCAGCCCTCTGTAGACATGAAAAGCTCCGAATTTCAACAGAACCTTGGGTGGCGCGCTTCCCGTTCGGGAGGCTCTGGCGTAATCGGCGGCAAAGAGCGTCTTCATCAGCAGGCTTCGCCGGCTTGCGTTGCCGTAATCCGCCGGGGACCACCTGCTGTTGATCTCGTGGCTCTCGACCAAGGAGGCGAACAACGCCTGCGCTTCCGGGCTCCCGTGCTTTTCGAGCAGCGCGGCGCCGCTCGAAAGATCCCGATCTTCCGCCGCGATCATGAACAAGTCGGAGATTTTGCCACTTGCGAGCGCCTTGGCGTAGGCGTCGTTGTTCTTCTGTAGCAGTTGCCGCATCGCCGAAGCGGCCTCGCCCTCCGGTCGCGTATTCATAATCCTGCTCAGGATCAGGCCGCCGGCGCCGAGAGCTTCCTGGTTCAGTCCCCACAGGTGAAATGCGCCCGGAGCCGCGCGGACGCATTGCTGGAGCATCCCGAACTCTTCCCGCGTGTTATAGATGTTGATGGATTCGGGATACTGCTTTTGGAACGCGATCAACTGCGCAGCGCCGTCGGCCCGGCTGGCCCACCGCTCGAGCTCGGCCGCCACCAAAGGACCCTCCTCGATGGCCAGGGTATGGAACCCCTCGGGACCGGCAGCGCTGCATATTCCCTTCCAGAACTCTGCGGTCTCGGCAACGCCGTGATACTCGCCCACCAGAATGAAGCGCGACTGCGCGATCGCAGACTGCAAGAGTTGGGCTCCCGTTCCGGAGAATTGCCCGTTCCGCACCGCGAGGCTGTAACGGCTCTGCAAAAGCTTCTCCGTGAGCTGGCTCGCTGCCGGCGACTGAGCGTGAGAAGGCAAAGGCGCGAACAGAAGCGCCCCTGCGGCCAGCGCCAATATTGTCAATGTCGTCGATGCTCTGCTCATATGCCCCAACTGTGAGGTCAATTTTCGGTAAGTTTTGGGATGATGTCCAGACCCAATTAGCTGCGCGCGGGGACTGCACCCAACTTAGTCGCTGAGGAGCTCGTGGCCACGGACAGTGCCTTCCTGCGCGGAGGGGACGGGGAAAGACGCCACGTCTCACGGGTCTTCCGCGACTTAAATCAATGGTCATGGTTATCGCTCATGAGTTGAGGCAATCGCGCCGTCGGCCGACGCAATACCAGAAAACGTGGTGCCTGTTGCCGGTTTTCCTGACACCATTTCCCCCTACTGACATCATTTCCCACCATTTCCCTGACCCCCCAAGTGACCGTGCGCGGCACATCTTGACCTTGTGACACAAAGTCATATGACACAAAGTCTACTAGACAGAGCTTCATCGCAGGCGTAGTATGCGCTGTTTCGATAAAGCCAGTGATATCCGTTCAACAAATAACGATGAGGCACGTCGTTTCTTTGTTACGCATCTTGGCATTGCCTGTTGCGATGTTAGCTGAAAACAACCGTTTCAAAGTGACCTACCACGGAGGGTCGTTGCCGGATACGAAAGCCGCAAAGAGTCTAAAGGTGTATATCGAGGCGAATCAAATTAGGTTTATCAAAGACCAAACAGACTTGATCGTTAGTCCCCAGGCTTTCCGTTGCGAATTTTGACGCGTACGCCAAGGTCCGCAAAGGTTGAAGCGAAACGAAACCCAATCGTGCAGTTATGGAGGCGGATCAATGAAACAAGTGCTACGTAGCGGACCGTGCGTTATCGGGTTGAGCTTGGCAATCGTGCTCTTGACTGGATGCGGCGGGGGAGGTGGATCGTCACCGGCTACTTCCAGCAATAATCCTGTGCCCACCGTCACGTCCTTATCCCCATCATCGGCCGTTGCCGGGGCTGCCGCTCAGACGCTCACTATTGACGGGACAAATTTTATGTCATCTTCAACTGTTAACTATAACGGTGCAGGTCACACGCCGACTTATGTCAGCGCCACACAACTGACGATCAGTTTAGCGGCCACTGACCAGGCCACGGCGGGAACTTACGCCGTGATTGTCACAAACCCTTCTCCGGGTGGCGGGGCATCGAACTCCATGAGCTTCACGGTGGATAACCCTGTGCCGACGATCACCAGCTTTTCCCCCGCATCAGTGGAATCGGGGTCAGCGGCCCAGCAGTTCACCATTACCGGCACCAATTTCGTCAGTGGTTCAATGGTGAGTTACAACGGTGCGGCGCAGACTGCAACTTTCGTTAGTGCGACACAACTGAAGATTGCGTTGACAGCGGCCGATCAGGCGACAGCGGGAACCTTCGCAGTAGTTGTTACTAACCCTACACCGGGTGGCGGCGCATCGAATTCTGTGGATTTTACGGTGGATAACCCTGTGCCGACGATCACCAGCTTTTCGCCCGCATCGGTGGAATCGGGGTCAGCAGCCCAGCAGCTCACCATTACCGGCACCAATTTCGTCAGTGGTTCAACGGTGACCTACAACGGTGCGGCGCAGACTGCAAGTTTAGTTAGTGCGACACAATTGACGATCACGTTAACAGCGACTGACCAAGCCACGGCGGGAATCTACCCGGTTATCGTGACGAACCCCACGCCGGGTGGCGGGGCTTCAAACGAAATGAATTTTACGGTGGTGCTCAGCGGGCTGACAACAATCAGCCAGCCATCCAATGACCTGGTGTGGGACCCTGAGAACCTGGCGATTTATTTGTCCGTGCCCAGTTCGGCAGGGAGCCAGACTGGAAATACGATAACCGTGGTCGATCCCGCGGCTGGCACAATTGGGACGTCGGTTTTCGCCGGCAGCGAGCCGGACGCGTTGGCTATTTCCGGCGACAGCGAGTTCGTCTACGTCGCTCTGGATGGATCTTCGACCGTCCAGCGCTTCACCTTGCCGACGCTGGCCACGGATATCAGTTACCCGCTCGGTTCGGACTCGTTTTCCGGCCCGTACTATGCGGTCGATTTGCAGGTTGCAACTGGGGCGCCTCGTACCACGGCGGTAACGCGTGGCGTGTTCAATAGTTCGGCTGCGGCGGTCGGTGGCGTCGCCATCTATGACGATGCGACGATGCGGCCCACCTTCGTTTGCAGCGGATGGGGCTCCTGTCCAAGTGGAGGAACGTCGCCGGGCGGCCTTTTTGATTCACTTCAATGGGGTGCGGATTCTTCGGTGCTCTACGCTGAAAATGGTGAAGACACCGGTTTTGACTTTTACGTTTTCAGTGTAACAGCCCAGGGAGTGACAGAAACTGAGGACTATGGCAGTGCCTTTTCCACGTTCGGTGCGCGAATCCATTACGACGCCGGAACCCAGATGATCTATTCCGACGACGGGCACGTGGTAGATCCCGCGACGGGGGCTCCCGCAGGAAACTTCGAAGTCAGCGGCGTCATGGTGCCGGACTCAACCGTAAGCAAGGCCTTCTTCCTCGGCCAAACCTCATCGCAAACAGGTTCGCAAAACTACACGCTCGAAAGCTTCAACATTTCCCAATTCACACCTATCGATTCCGTGCAATTCCCCAATGTCTCCGGCAAACCCCTTCGTCTGATTCGGTGGGGAAGCAACGGTGTGGCGTTCAACACCACGGGTGGACAACTGTACCTCTATCAAGGAAGTATCGTTGCGGAGTCGGCGGAGGTCACAAGCGCCAAATTGAACCAGTTATTGGCCGATCCTGTGCGCCGGACTTGGAAGACTCCACCGGTAAAGACCTTGCGTCGTGCGCAAGAAAATTAGATAAGCCAACCATTTCGTTGGTCCGCGGCTCATTGGTTCTCAAGCCGCGACGCGACCGTAGGGACGGTTCGCAAACCGTCCCTACGGTCGTTTAGACCTCCCCGTCATAGCGGCGTCAGCACGCAGCGCTGACCTGCTTTCCAAGGTCAGCGGCTTTTAGGCTCGGGGCTTTCCGGGAGGGGGAAACGGTGTCATATGCCTCCAACGGTGAGGTCAGTTTTCGGTAAGTTTTGGGTGGATGTCCATACCCAATTAGCTGGGCGCGGGAACTGCACCCGACTTATTCGATGAGGAGCTCGTAGCGCGGACCGCCGCCTTTGCGGTCTGCGTCTTTTCTCGCCATGATGTTACAAACTGTTGTAGTTTAACGCCGTGTCATAGTTGCGGCGTCCTTTTCTTTCCGCCCGACATTTTTTCATCACCGTGCGCCTGCTTCCTCGGCGTACAAAGTTGATGGAGCCTGACTTCACGCTGTTGGCCCGCGCCTTCAACCGAACCCGCGCTTCGCACCGTTTC
>JBKQVI010000017.1:0-24023 GCA_052139985.1 Terriglobia bacterium | reverse complement strand
TCATGTTGTAAAGGATAAATGCGACTTACAACGTACTATGCATGTCTACATACTTAGGGCCAAAATCGCACTTAACCCCACAAGGCAACACAAGTTATCTCAAAAACTTAGAGGTGAACATCGGCTACAAGATGACATTTCGTCCGTGGCGTATTGGTACCAAACGGAGCCCCATGCACCGTTCCCCCAACTTCCGGACAAAGATTACCTGGAAATCCAGTAGCGAGGACAGACCCCTGCTCTCGGGGACCTGCGGGGAATCTCGCGCAATCGCCCTTTAGCCCTAATGCGACGTGGCCGCTTGGTTGTGAAATTGTGGGGAGTCCGGAGCAAGGTTCAGGACGACCTGGAACCACCAGTTGGGTTGGTAGGTAATTTGAATGGGAGTGCCGCGCATATTTCCGTCCGTGCCGAGAAGGATGTCGAAGAGTGATTTGGCGCCGGTATCAAGGTCCGCTACCGCAAAGTGCGCTTCCTTGAGATGGTGATAAGTTCGGTCGAGTGTGCCACCGTTCCCGCGCAGCGCAACGTGCACGGTTTTTTCCGCTATCGGATGGACGCTCAACAGGGTAGCCGTGTAATGGCGGGCGTTGTAGAGGTAGCAGTACGAGATAGGCGTGGGACGGTCAGCCTCCGCGTCATCGATGAGTTGGAGCGTCGTTGACAAGAACTCTCCCGCGCGTGGACAAGCCTGCCGTGCGCTGCCGTCCAAGCGTCGAATGTGCCGCGCGGGATTATTCTCAAGTTCTTGCAGGGTTGCTTTTTCCGCCTCCGGGTATTGGTGCAGATCATAATCTCGGCTCGACGTATAAGGAACGGATGTGGTAAGCGCCTGGCCTTCATCCACGCGGTTAATGATGGCCTCGAAAAGGTGGTCCCCGTTGGTCTTTTCCCGGGAAAGCTCCCGCTGCATGGCGACCACCGATTGCCCCTTCGAAGATTTCATGAATCCGAAAAAGGCGCTCTCCGCGGGTTCACCGGAATCGGCAGTGCGCAGGACTTCGGTCCCGGCGCCCCAGCGGTTGATAGAGAGCGGTGCCTTGGAGGGGTCTGACCCAAACAGGATTTGGATCATCTGCTGTCGCGCTTCCCCGGACGCTTTCCCAATGCGGACGTACCCGCCTCCCACATCATCTTTTCCCGCCCAGAAAAGCAGCAGCCGCACCTTGCACGTCATCACATAGTCAAATTCCGATTCGATCTTGTCCGTGCGCCCAATCCAATTGGCAGCTTCCCGAATGGCGTCTTGCTCGGCGGTGCCAGGCCTTGGCGGCACGTTAGCAGCCGTTCCCAGGGGCGAGCTGACGGCGAAAAGCAAGACGGCAAGCGTAAAGCGTCCGAACATACTTTGAAAGGTCCTCTCCCGAGATCGATGAATTGCTTGTCAGCTCTTGCCTGCGGAACGGGATAGCCGAAGAACTGCAATCATCGATGGCGCAAACGGATATTCGCTGATCGGGCACACAGGAAAACCTCCCTGTGCAGTCCGCAGCAGATTGCAGTAGCACCAGCTTTCGCCGTGCACTTACGCAACCAATCCAAGTCTAGAAATAAGTCTGGAAGAAGTGACAGCCCCAACCAGGTTGTAGCGCTGAGCCAACAGCCCCGCACCCGCCAACCTAAAGATCGGCGCTACTCCTGCCACCATTATGCCTTGGAATCGTAATCAGGAAAAGAGGGTAATTTATACCGGTTCGGTAGGGCCGGACGGCGTTTGGGTTTGTAGGGCCGAACGCCGTTCGGCCAAGGGCCAGCGCCGCTGGCCCCTACAACTCGCAATCGGCGACTATTCGTACCGTAGCGCGACCATAGGATCGACTTTCGTCGCTCGCCGGGCCGGAATGCACATCGCCAGCAGAGCCACTCCCGCGAGCAACAGCGACAGAGCCGCGAACGTCAGAGGGTCTCTGGGACGAATGCCATAAAGCAAGCCCGCCAACAGGCGCGTGAGCCCCATCGCCGCGACGATGCCAACAACCACGCCAATCAGCGTCAGAGCCAGCCCCTCTCCCACGACCGACCACAAGATGTCGGTTCGCGTGGCTCCCAGTGCCGCCCGAATCCCAATCTCGTGCGTCCGCCGGCTGACGGAATAGGAAAACACCGCATATATGCCTACTGCCGAGAGCACCAGAGCAATGGCCGCGAAGACGCTCAACATGGACGTGGAAACATGCTGCCGCCAGATTGATTCTGAAATTACGCTTTCCATCGATCGTATCTGGATGACCGGCTGTTCATGATCGACTTCCCATACCGCATTGCGCACGGCCGCCGCCACATCTGTCGGGTTTGAGGCCGTGCGGACCACGAACGTCACCAGAAAGGAAGCAAACGGGAGTTGGGCATAGGGATGGTACAACTCCGGGTGCGCCTGCGATTCCACGGAGTCCTGCTTGGAATCCGCCACCACACCCACGATTAGAGCGGTAGCGTCGTTACGGCAGGCCTTTGGAACTTGCTTCCCCACCGGGTCCTCTCCCGGCCAGTAGCGGCGCGCCATGGCTTCGTTGACGATCCGAACACAGCGCGCGTCTTTTTGGTTGTCGGTCTCGGTGAAATCACGTCCCTCTTTCAGCGCGATCCCCATGGCTCGAAAATATCCGGGGCTTACACTTCGGACTGCGACATAGAAGACTTCACCCGGGCCACCCGGCGAACCCGGCGGCGCCGGAAAATCAACCGTAGTATGAAATCCCGTGAAGGGTAGGTTGTTCGCCATCCCCGCAGCCCTCACGCCCGGAATGGCCTGGATGCGTTCCAGCACGCGACTGTAAAAAGCCGCCGACTGCGGTCCCGGCGGATACTTGTAGTTCGCCAGCGGGACTCGCACAGTCAAGAGATGGTCGGGCCTGAATCCCGTGGGGGCAGCTTCCAGGCGTTTGAAGCTTTGAATCATTAAGCCTGCTCCCACCAGAAGGACCAAGGCCAGCGCCACCTCAGAAGCAATCAGCACCCGTTGAAGCCGCGATCCCCTTGCCCCTCTTCCCGAGGTCCTGCCGCGCTCTTTCAGCGGCTCACTCAAGTTGAGGCGGGAGATGCGAAGTGCGGGAAGTAGGCTGACCACGATTCCCGTCAGCAGCGAAACTGCTACGGCAAAGACCAGGACGGGAAGATTAATCGAGATTCGATGCACGGCCTGGGTTTCAATCAGGCTGTATTTGGGCAAAAGGCTGACAATCATGGCGAGGCCCCGCGACGCCAAAACGAGACCCGCAAGGCTGGCAGTTCCCGCCAGCAGGATGCCCTCAACAACCAGTTGCCGAATCAACCTCCATCGACCGGCGCCCAAGGCGGCGCGCACGGCGATCTCGCCTTGTCGCGCTGAGCCGCGCGCAAGGAGCATGCTGGTGACGTTGGCGCAGACAATCAGGAGCACAAAGACCACCGCTCCCAGGAGCGCCAAGATGGACGACCGGAGCGGAGTGCCGAAATCACGGCTCTTGTAGGGCTTCACGATGGTGCTCCATCCGGCGTCGGTCTTGGGGTACTGCATGGCGAGCCTGCGAGCCGCCAGATCCATCGTGGTTTGCGCCTGTTTCAAGGACACTCCCGTCCTCAAGCGCGCAATCACGCCAAGCGACCGGTGCTCGTGATCGTCCTTCTCGGCGCCGCGGAACGTCAGCGGAACCCACACCTGGGTGTTAGGATCGGGAAACTCAAGATCGGCACGGGCAACACCTATTACTGTGTACGGCTTGCCATCAAACGCCAGAGTTTTGCCGACGATCTTCGGGTCAGCTCCGAAATGGCTGCGCCAGTACTCATGACTCAAGACTGCAACCTGTGTCTCATTCTCCGCGAAAGTGCGCCCGATGATGGCATTCACACCGAGAAGATGAAAGATATTGGTGGATACTGGAGAGGTCCACACCTCATCGGGCTCCCCTATGCCAGTCAAGACACGAAATTCCCACTGCTTATACGCGGCGAGACATTCAAAAGCCTGGATCTGTGGCTGCCAGTCGGCGAATTCACCCGCGGAAACTTCTTCTCCTTCCCCCTTGGGACTCCTGGCACTGATCCCCACAAGCTGATCGGGGTTCTTGTAAGGCGTCCCGTGCAATAGCACGGCGTCAACGATGCTGAAGATAGCTGTGGTCGCCCCAATCCCAAGCGCTAGCGTCAGCACCGCCACCACCGTGAAACCGGGACTGCGACGGAGTTGCCGCAACCCGAAGCGAACGTCCTGCCAGAGAGTCTCGACGGAATTCCATCCCCACATTTCCCTGCTCCTCTCTTGTGCCAGGGACACGTTTCCGAACCGGCGAAACGCGGCATAGCGAGCTTCTTCAGGCGTCATGCCGGATTCCCGGTTCTCCTGTTCCTCCATTTGTAGATGAGCGCGAATCTCTTCCGTGAGGTCGTCCTCCAGCTTCCGCCGCCCAAACAGCGCAACGAATTTGGCAAACTCGCGATGCCAGCGCATTGTTAGCTCTCAGTCGTCAGCTATCAGCGTTCAACTACCGCACGGTGCGACCAACACCCAGCAGACAATCATTCGTACCGCAGCGCCACCATGGGATTGACCTTGGCGGCTCGCCGCGCGGGGATGTAGCACGCTAATAGCGTGATGGCAGTGGCCATAAAAACTCCCGCCGCAAGCGACGCCAGATCGTACGATTCGACGCCATAGAGATAGCCCGCCAGCAAGCGCGTAACGGCCACGGCAACCGTTAATCCCACGATGACGCCGGCTCCCACGAATTTCAAGCCCTGTGCGAGCACCATCCCCACCGCTTGATCCCGCGTAGCGCCCAGGGCAATGCGAATCCCGATCTCCCGCGTTCTGCGATTGACCAGGTACGCGACGACCCCGTAAAGGCCCACGGCGGCAAGAAAAGCGCCCAACATGCTGAGACCGCCAATAAGCTGCGCTTCCACCATTTCATCCCAAAGGGCGTAATGCAGCAAATCTTGTGAGGTTTGGATCTCCCAAATTGCCGTGTGGGGCTCCGCCGCGTGAACGGCTTGCCGCACCGTGGGAACGATCAGTCGCGGGTCCTTCATGGTTTCCACAATGAGAGCACCCTCGTCGGAAGGGTGCTGGCCAAAGGACAGATACATGTACGGTTCAGGAGGTTCATGGATGTGGATGATCTTGGCGTCTTCTGCGACGCCCACGATGAGAGTATCTTTGCTTTCGATTTTTAAGCTTCGGCCCACAGCATCTCCCGCGGGCCAGAATCGCCGGGCCATCGTGTCATTGATCACTACGACGTTCGAGTTTTCGCGGTTGTCGCCGGCATTAAATCCTCTTCCGCGCAGGATGCGCGTGCCGACGGCCTGGAAGTAGTTCGGTCCTACCGCGTTGAACTTCACGGGAATGCTGGGTTGTCCCTGCGGCAGTTCCACCCCCGGAATCGAAACCTTCGTCTCGGTTCCTCCTCCCGAGCCGCTGAGAAGGATGCGCCGCGCATAAGTCACTTGGCTTATCCCCGGCAGGCCGCGCACCTTCTCCGCGAGCAAGGGAAGAAGTCGGCGCCCGGGCGCAGCGGTTGGTCCCGTAGTGAAGAGGTTCACGACCACGAAGCTCTTATGAAGTTCAAAGCCGGCCGACAGGTGCATGCTGTGCCAGAGACTTCGGTACAAGAGGACCGAACCGGTGAGCAGCACCACGGAGATAGCGATTTGGCCCGAAACAAGGATGCCTCGGAAGGACAGCCGGTAGCCGCGTCCTTGGAGACTTGCCTCATCGTTTTTGAGTGTAGTATTGAGGTCGGTTTTCCAAGCCTGGAGAGCCGGAGCCAGAGTGAAAATAAAGGTCGCCGCCAGGCACACCGCCAGGGTGAAGAGGAGGACTCTGGCGTCGATCCGGAGATCGGGCCCCATCGTAAACGGGCTGGGCGGCATCAGCCTGTCCTCCAGTCCCGATAGCCATCGGGTTAACAGCAGACCGGCGGCGCCTCCGGCGCTGGAGAGAAGAAAGCCTTCCACCAGAAACTGGCGAAAGAGACGCTTCTTACCCGCGCCCAAGGCCACACGCAGAGCCACCTCCCGGCGTCTCGATTCCGCACGCGCCAGCAAGAGCCCCGCAACATTTCCGCATGAAACCAGTAGAACCAACGCGACGACTGCCATCAGGAAAAATGATAACTTCAGAGACTCGCGAACCCGCTCACGCTCCGACTGGAAGTCGAAATAGACGGCCCGATTGGATGCCGGATATTCCTGCTCCCAAAGATGACTCAATGTACGCAGTTCCACGCGCGCCTGGTCTATTGCCGTTCCGCCACAGAGCCTGGCCGCGGCTTCATAATATCGAGCGTCACGGTTCTGCGGTCTCGTCTTGGCATAGGAATCCGGGGCCGGAATCCAAATGTCAGTGGGAACAAAACGAGACATGCCCTGGAAATGCGGCGGAGTAATTCCCAGAACCGTGGCGGTTTTTCCTGTTAGCTTGATAGTCTTACCGATGATCCCAGGGTCTCCCCCTAAGCGGCCCTTCCACATCCGGTAACTGACCACGACTTCTTGTTCCAATTGGGAAGCACCGTCGATATCCGGTTGAAAGGTTCTGCCCAGAACGGCCTTTACACCGAGAACCGAGAAGTAGTCCGGCGAAACTTCGTCCACGAGAACCTGGCTGGATTCGTCCATCGAGTTCACGAACCTCGACTGACGGGACCAGACTGCAATCCCCGAGAAGGAGGAAGCTTGCTGGCGAAGGCTTTCGTAGTCCGGGTAGGAAATTGACTCTCCGGGCCCTTGCGGGGATCTGGTTCCGAGGGTCACCATCTCGTCCGGATTCGATACCGGGAGTGGGCGCAAGAACATGCTATCGACAATGCTAAAGATCGCCGTGTTGGCGCCGATGCCCAGCGCCAGCGTCAGGACTGCCACGGCCGTGAAACCGCGATTCTTCAAGATCATGCGAAAGCCGAAGCGAAGGTCCTGCCAGAGCGTCTCGACCGAATTCCATCCCCACATTTCCCTGCTCCTTTCTTGCGCGAGCGTTACGTTCCCGAAGCGGCGCAATGCGGCATAGTGAGCTTCGTCGGGCGTCATTCCCGATTCCAGGTTCTCCTGCTCCTCTATCTCGAGATGCGAGCGAATCTCTTCCGCGAGATCGTCCGCCGGCTTCGACCGGCGAAAAAGCGCACGGAGTTTCGAGAATTCACGCCGCAAGGTCATACTAGGCTCTCAGCTATCGGCTCTCAGCTATCGGCTCTCAGCGTTCAGCTACTGCCCGCCGGCTCGTTGCGACCAGTCGCCAGCGTGCGTAGCGCGGACCTGTTTTTGAGGTCCGCGGCTTTTCCCTGCGACGCCCGTGAAGAGCCGCAGACCTTGGCAAGCAGGTCTGCGCTACACGGTTGTTTCCATTTTGGCGCACGTGTTGACGGTCGCCACTTCGATCCCAGGGACCCCTCATCCGCTTCGTACCTCAGCACCTTCTCCCCCTGGAGAAGGTAGGGAATTCAACCGCCCTCTCCCGCCGACTCGCTTTTCGCCCCATCGGCAATCGTCAATCGAAAATCGCCCATTATTCGTACCGCAGCGCCACCATGGGATCGACCTTGGCTGCGCGCCGGGCGGGTACCAAGCCGGCCACCAGAGCGCAAGCCGCTAGCACCAATACGGCAGCGCCCAGAATCAGAGGATCATGGGTTTTCACACCGTAGAGTTGGCTCGCGAGCAGGCGGCCCCCTGCCAACGCCACGGGAATGCCGACGGCCATGCCCACCGCGAGTTGAAGCAGCGCGCCGCGCAGTACCAAGGCCAGCACGTCGCCGCGGTTTGCCCCCAGCGCCATGCGGATCCCGAATTCACCCGTGCGACGGGCCACGGAATATGCCGTCACACCGTACAGTCCAACGCAAGCCAGGATCAAAGCCAGCGCCCCGAAGAGCTCAGTGAGCCTCGTCATCAGCCGATCCTGATTGAAATTGCGCGCCACCTGCTCACTGAGGCTGAGTACGTCGAGCACGTTGAGGTTAGGATCGATATCGGCCAGCATGCGGCGCACGGAGGCTTCCAGATTTTCCGGTTTGCCCGCCACTCGTAACTCGAGGTCGCCGATATAGTGGGAACCTATCATGAAGGCCAGCTTAGGATCCTTCGCCATTTGCAGAAACGGCATGAAGCACGTTGCGTACGCGGGCTCGCGCGCGTCCTGATACTTGGCATCTTCCGTAACTCCCACGATTTCAAAATCTCCGGCGTTGCGGGCATCGCCGAAACCAAAGTGCTTGCCGATGGGGTCTTCATTCTTCAGGAATTTGCGCACGAAAGCTTCGTTGACAACCGCAACCTGGCGTGAGGTGGGAGTGTCCTCGTCGCCGATCGTGCGCCCCCGGAGTAATCGTGTTCCGATGGTTTCGAAGTAATGCGGTCCGATGCGGTCAAAGGAGGAACCAATCTGCTCGTCGGGCGGGTGACCCTGGATGTGAATCCCCAGGCCCCAGTTATCACCTCGCATGGGGCTGTAGAGCGAATAACTGCCGCTGATCACCCCGGGAATCTGCGGAAGGCGCTGCTCGATCTGCTGATAGAGCCCGTACAGTTTCTCAGGTTTGTAGCCGGCGAGGGCAGGATTCAACCGGACGATCACGCGGTTCTTGGGTTCGAAGCCGAACTTCTGGTTTTCCAGGTTCCGCAAGGTTTGGGTGAGCAAGCCCGCGCCGATTAACAACACCGCCGACAGAGCTACCTGGAGCACCACCAGAGATTGGCGCGCTAGGGAGGCGCGGTCGCGCGTAGCTCGGCCCGCCCCGCGCAAGGCTTCGGCTGGAGCAGAGTGCGTCGTCATCCAGGCGGGAGCGACGCCGAAGACGAGGCCGGTTACCAGTGAGACCAGGAATGCGAAGGCCAGCACCACGAGCGACGGCGTGGCGCTGATGGGGACGTAACGCGCCCCTCGAAACGCCAGCAACAAGATAGTGCGCGTGCCCAAAAAGGCCACCACCAGCCCCGCCAGACCGCCCAGGACAGCCAACAGCAGGCTTTCCGTAATAATCTGCCGAATCAGCCTCGCACGCGGAGCGCCGAGCGCCATGCGGATGGCCGTCTCGGAGCGCTTACCCGCCCCCCGAGCGAGAAGCAGATTGGCGATATTGGCGCACGCAATCAGGAGTACCAGGCCGGAGATGATCATGAGCAGGCGAAGACCCTCAGCCGTTTCGCGCTGCATATTCGCCACGCCCCCACCGGCACGCGCCACCACGATGCGCTGCTTGTTCACATTTGAGCGATCCCGATCTGTAAGGTCCGGCTGGGCACTGAGCCACTGTTGCAGTTGAACGGTAGCCTTGGACTGGACGCTGGCTGGTGCGATTCCCGGTTTCAATCGCCCGATAATATAGAGCCAATGCATTCCGGGATTATTCAGGATCGCATTTTCTCCGTCATGAGCGACCTCGCTCGAAAGCGGCATCCAGAAGTCGGGAGGGTCGGGGCGCAACTGGTCTCCGAAGAAGCCGGCCGGGGCGATCCCGACCACCGTGTAAGGCATCTTGTCGATTTGGAGCGCCGTGCCGATGATCGATGGGTCCAGGCCGAAGTGCTGTTGCCAAGTGCGGTAACTGATCACCACCGCGGGCGCGGCGTTGGGCTTGTCGTCCTCCGGCGTGATCGTGCGCCCGGCAAAAGCGCCGATACCGAATGTGGAGAAGTAGTTGCCTGACACGTACTCGCCGGTGTAAGACTCCGACGGACCCGTATCGCTGCCACGGCGAACGCTTACGGCCCGCGCACCGCCCTGGAAGGCTGCCATGGTGCTGAATTCGGGCGCGTGATCGCGAAATTGCTGGTAGAGCGAGTAGGAAAAGATGCTCCAATCGTCCTGCAGGCCGCCCAGAACACAGCAATTGCCATTGTCCCCCAGGCGGTAGAGCTCCTGAGGATTTGCAACGGGCAGGCTCTTGAACATCACGGCGTCCACGAGCGTAAAGATGGCAGTATTAGCCCCGATGCCGAGGGCCAGAGTTATCACCGCCACCGCGGTAAAGCCCGGGCTCCGCTTGAGTTGGCGCAGCCCGTAACGAATATCCTGCCAGAGCGTCTCGACCGAATTCCATCCCCACATTTCCCTGCTCCTCTCTTCCACCAAAGTCACGTTCCCGAACTGGCGTAACGCGGCATAGTGCGCTTCCTCGGGCGCCATGCCGGATTCCCGGTTCTCCCGCTCTTCCATTTCAAGATGCGAGCGAATCTCTTCGTCGAGCTCGCCCACCGGCTTCGACCGGCGAAAAAGCGCACGGAGTTTCGAGAATTCGCGCCGCATGGTCATACTAGGCTCTCAGCTATCGGCTCTCAGCGTTCAGCTACTGCCCGGCGGTTCGTTGCGACCAGTCGCTAGCGGACGTAGCGCGGACCTGCTCTTTAGGTCCGCGGCTTTCCCCGGCCGCGCGCGTGAAGAGCCGCAGACCTTGGCAAGCAGGTCTGCGCTACATGCTCGTTGCGACCAGTCGCCACTGGAGCACGCGTTGAAGGTCGCCAGTTCGATCCCAGGGACCCCTCATCCGCTTCGTACCTCAGCACCTTCTCCCCCTGGAGAAGGCCGGGAATTCAACCGCCCTCTCCCGCCGATTCGCTTTTCGCCCCATCGACAATCGGCAATCGAAAATCGGCAATTATTCGTACCGCAGCGCCACCATGGGATCGACCTTGGTCGCCCGCCGCGCGGGCAGGTACCCCGCCAGGAGCGCCACGCCCGCCAGCACTGCCGTGGCCGATATGATGGTGAGTGGGTCGGTCGATTTCAGGCCATACAGTATGGTGGCAATCAGGCGCGATGCCACCAGGGCCGCAGGCAGGCCGATAACGATGCCGAGCGCCACCAGCGTCATAGCCTCTTGTAGCACCATCTGAAGAATCTTTCCCTTTTCGGCGCCGAGCGCCATGCGAATGCCCATCTCGTTCGTCCTGCGTGCGACGGCATAGGACATCATGCCATACAGGCCGACACCGGATAGGGCGAGCGCCAGCAATCCGAAGAAACTCGAGAGCCGGGCGAAGAGACGTTCCTGGAAGGTCGCTTGCTCAATCTGTTCTGTTTGGGTCTTGGCGTCAAACAGGGGTAGATTCCTATCGAGTCCCTGGACCGTTTGCCGGATGGCGCCGATCCAATGGGCAGGATCGCCTTCGGTTCGCACCTCGAAGGTCATATTGGCGAGCTGCTGGACGTTTTGTGCGTACGGAACATAGATCGTTGGCGGCGCTTCATCACGCAATTGGCCGTAGCGGACATCGCCCACCACACCCACGATGGCAATATCCGAGCTCGTCTTTTGGTCCCCGAAGCCGAATCGCCGGCCGATCGGGCTGGTGCCTCCCAGGTACTCGCGGGCGAAGGCGCGGTTAACCACAGCGACCAAGGGGGCGATCGCGGTGTCTTTGTCGCCGATCGTGCGGCCCAGCACCAGCGGAATCGCGAAGGTCTCAAAGAATTCCGGGCCCACAGAATTCACATGAAGGCTGACAGACCCGTTATTGTTTGGTTCGCCGGGTTTCGGGGTATATCCCTGAATGGAGACTCCTGATATGCTGACGCCGCCGCTAATGAAGGTATGGCGGGATAGGCTCGCCGAGCGCACGCCGGGAACAGCTTCGATCCGCCGCTGCAGGTCCTCGTAGAACCTTGCCAGACGCTCGCCCTTGTAGCCGGCCTGGGTGGGATCAATGCCAAAGAGCAGGAGGTTGCGGCGATCAAACCCGATATTCTCACCCTCCAGATTGGTGAGGGTGCGGACAAACAATCCGGCGCCAATCAGCAACAGAAGTGACATCGCCACCTGGGCAACTACCAATGCCTTGCCAAGTTCCAGGTGCAGGCCTCGCGATGGAGCGCCGCTTCCCACGATCTTGCCCCCGCCCTCCTTAAGGGCAGGGGTCAGGTCCAGCCGCGTGCCGCGCAGGGCCGGAGCCAGTCCGAACAAAACTCCGGTGAGAACGGATACGACAACGGTAAATCCGAGCACACTCAGATTAGGAGACACGTGAAGAATCAGGGGGTCTCGTCCGCTGGACATGAAGGCGAGCAGCACGTCGCTGGCCCAGTAGGCGAGGATGACTCCGAGAGCGCCGCCCGCGACCGCGAGCAGCACGCTTTCTGTCAGCAATTGGCGGACCAGCCTCCCCCGTGCCGCCCCGAGCGCCAGCCGCACCGCGATTTCCTTCTGGCGCGCCGCGGCCCGTGCCAGCAAGAGATTGGCGACATTGGCGCAGGCAATCAAAAGCACGAGACCGACCACTGCCATCAGGATAGCGAGCGGCTTGGAGAGCTCTTGACGCAAGTCGTTAAGGCCCTTGCTGGCGCTTGCCAATTCAACATGAGGCGGTTCGAGAGCGACGTCCGGGGAGCGCTGCGCCGGCGGTGGTGGTTCGATGCTGGCCACATTCCGTCGAACCACCACGTCCAGGGCGGCGCGCGCCTGTTGCTGACTTGCGCCCGGTTTTAACCGCCCCATGATCACAACCCACCAGTCGTCGCGGGCCGTGAATCTTGAGACCTCGCCGGGGCTCGAGTACGCAGCCCAGCCCGGATTAATTTGGGGTTGGGTCCGGAGAGGAATCCAGACATCCGTTGAAGCTCCAGGCTGAACACCGAAGAACTCGGGGGCGGTCACGCCCACCAGGGTGAAGGGGACTCCGTTCACCGTGATGGCCTTGCCCACCACGAGTGGATCGCGTCCAAATCGTCTCACCCAATAGCTGTAACTAATCATGGCGGCTGGACTTGCGCCCACCGTGTCGTCTGCCGGCGTGATTGTCCGTCCGATGGCGGCGGGAACTCCTAACGTTGAGAAGAAGTCGCCGGAGACCAACTGGCCCTGCGCGAGGCCCGCCTGCCCGCCTACGCCCACGTTCAGGCGGTCAGTGTCCGCAAAGGCCAGGACGCTGGAAAACGCTTGATTGCTGGCACGGATGTCATCATAGATAGCGTAAGAAAAGGACGTGCTCGTGGAGCGACCGCTCTTGTCGCGGTCGGAGTTGCCGGTCAGCGAGTGGACCATGTAAGGCCAGCCCTGCGCGGTCCAACTCAGCAACACAAGCTGCTCGGGCTGTCGCACGGGCAGCATCTTCAGCATCACGGCATCGATGAGGCTGAAGATTGCGGTGTTGGCTCCGATGCCGAGCGCCAGGGACAGCACAATCACCGAGGTAAGGCCCGGGCTCTTTGCCAGCATCCGCAGGCCATAGCGAAGGTCCTGCCAGAACGTTTCGAGGGAATTCCATCCCCACATCTCGCGGCTCCTCTCTTGCGTCAGCGTCACGTTACCGAAACGGCGCAACGCGGCGTAGTGCGCTTCCTCGGGCGCCATGCCGGATTCCAGGTTCTCCCGCTCTTCCATTTCAAGATGCGAGCGAATCTCTTCATCGATGTCGTCCGCCGGCTTCGACCGGCGAAACAGTGCACGGAGTTTGGCAAGCTCGCGATGCCAGCGCATGGTTAGCTCTCAGTCGTCAGCTATCAGCTTTCAGCCACGGCCGGCGGCTCGTTGCGACGAGCCACCAGCGGACGTAGCGCGGACCTGTTTTTGAGGTCCGCGGCTTTTCCCGGCGGCGCGCGTGAAGAGCCGCAGACCTTGGCAAGCAGGTCTGCGCTACATGCTCAGCACCTTCTCCCCCTGGAGAAGGTCGGGAATTCAACCGCCCTCTCCCGCCGATTCGCTTTTCGCCCCATCGACAATCGGCAATCGAAAATCGCCAATGAGTCATTGCCCTTCCTCGGGCTCGGCGGGCCGCAGAACGCCGGTGATGGCCCGCACAAAACGCTCCCAACGCGAGGTTTCGGCCACCAATTGCTGTCGCCCCGCCGCGGTCAGGCGGTAGTACTTGGCCCGCTGGTTGTTTTTGGAAACTCCCCACTCGGCTGAAATCCAGCCTTCCTGTTGCAGCCGTTGCAGTGCGGGATAAAGCGACCCGTGTTCCACCCTGAGCGTCTCTTCCGACTGGCGCTCGATGGACTTGGCAATGCCGTGCCCGTGAGTGGGTCCCCAGCGCAAGGTGCGCAGAATCAGCATGTCGAGCGAGCCATAAACAAGTTCGATGCGGTCTCCGGACGATTGCTTCGCCATGGTGGAAGGGAATCTACCACATTGGGTGGTAGATTGTCTACTGAATAAAACGGTGGAAAGTGTCCTCGCTTCAACGTAGCGCCGCGATCCTGGTGGCTCCCCGCCGGTTGGAAGCCGGCGCTACATCTCCAGACCAAACGGTGGGCGCGCGACATACAAGTGAAAATGCGAAGGTAGCACCCGCAGCCTGTTTTAGCCCGGCACTTGCCGCCCTAAAGGGCGGCGCTGCATTGTGCCTCCAATTCCCGGAGTCCGATGGACTCCATCGGGTTCTTGCAAGCCGGACGTTGCGTGAGACCTATGTTGCGAGGCTCTCACGTGTTTTCCTCCCCCCGCGCGGTCAGTTTGACGTTTATTGATGGACAAAACGTTTATCATCCAGTAAACACAAGCCTTATTAACTTGCTTTCTCCCTACCCGAGGGGATGGTATACTCCGTCTGACATACCGCGGGCAGATAGGGGGCCGGTAGAATCATGTGTACTCTCGTGAGCTGGTTCCAGAAGGAGGTCGGGCCTCATGTCGTGGGAAATGGGCACAGTACGCGTCATTTTTGTTGTCATAATCTCCGCCGCTGCAATACATCTGCAACCTTTTGGCTTGTCCGGGATAAAATCTTTAGTTCTCGGGTTAATCCTGGGAGTTTTCTTTATTCTCTTTGAAATCCGTCTGGAGAAAGCGAGCCTGAAGCGGCTGATGGGTGCGGCTTTCGGTTCAATTCTGGGCATTCTTGGCGCCCTGATGATCAGCCATATGCTCAGCCTGACGGCCATCAACAATAACGCAAAGTCATTCATTCAGGTGACTTTGCTGTTATTGATGGCCTATGTGGGATTGGTGTTGGGCGCCAATAAAGGCGACTTGCTGAATCTCGGGGCGATGGGCGGAATTTTTGCCACGGAAAAAGCGCCTCGCAAGAATTACAAAATACTCGACACCAGCGTCATCATCGACGGCCGCATCGCCGACGTTTGCGAGACAAGCTTCATTGACGGTACGCTCGTCATTCCTCAATTTGTGCTGCGCGAACTGCAGTTGGTCGCGGACTCGTCCGATCCTATGAAGCGCAATCGCGGACGCAGAGGATTGGACATCCTCGCGCGCATGCAGAAAATGAGCAACATCACAGTGCAAATTGTCGAAGACGATTTTCCCCAGCTCCGCGAAGTCGATTTGAAGCTCATTGAGTTAGCGCGGGCTTACGAAGGGAAGATCGTTACCAACGATTTCAATCTCAACAAGGTCGCTCAACTTCAGGGCGTTGCGGTGCTCAATATCAACGAACTCGCCAACGCCTTAAAGCCCGTCGTCCTGCCCGGTGAAATTATGCGGGTATTCATCCTGAAAGAAGGCAAGGAATATAATCAGGGCGTCGCCTACCTGGACGACGGCACCATGGTGGTGGTGGACAACGCCAAGAAAATGATTTCCAAGACCGTCGATATTTCCGTGACCAGCGTTTTGCAGACCACGGCCGGAAAAATGATCTTCGGCAAGTACGATGAACGTAGGGCGCTGGTCGAAGCCGTCCACCAGTAGACGAGGATTCTTAGTGCAAGAAAGGCGACGGAGGCAGGCGCGCTCCGTCGCCTTTCTTTTCCTTCGCGCGCCCGGCAGTCGTGGTGAGTGTTACGTGAAATGGGGACGGGAATACAACATGCGCAAGGCATGACCACGGAGACAGTATGAGCGTTTTAGCCATCATTCCGGCGGCAGGCACGGGCATCAGAATGGGAGGCGGTACGCCCAAACAGTACCTCTCCCTCGAGGGTGTGCCGATTTTCGTCCATACCCTCAGGAAGTTTGCCGCTTCCGACGCCGTCAGTGAAATTCTCCTGGGAGTGCGACCGGAAGACATGGACCGTGCCTCCAAAGAGATTGCCACCGAACATTTCGCCAAGAATGTCCAACTGGTGCTCGGCGGAGCGTCGCGGCAGGAAACCGTGGCCCGGTGCCTCGATCAGGCCAAGACAGATACGGACGTCGTGGTGGTTCACGATGCCGTGCGGCCCTTCGTTGAACTGAGCATGATTCGCCAAATCGTGGAGGCGGCGCGTAAGGACGGTGCGGCGATTCTGGGCATTCCCAGCGTGGATACGGTAAAAAAGGTGGAGCGGCAAACCATTCTGGGAACCATTCCCCGCGAGCGCATTGTTCTGGCCCAGACGCCGCAGGCATTCCTTTACACCGTTCTTCGCCAGGCTTTTGACCGCGCCTTGGGAGAAGGCTATTACGGCACCGACGAGTCAAGCTTGGTCGAACACGACGGGCACAAAGTTACGGTGCTGATGGGGTCGGACCGGAATATCAAAATCACCAAACCCTCGGACCTGCCCCTGGCGCGCCTGTATATCGCCCAGGAGCGCGAACACATTCGGGATATTCCGTGATTGCCCAAGAATGAACACCCTTCGCAAGAGCGGGAAACGAACGAGCAGGGACAATTTGTCAATAGACGCCGCGCGCAACGGCCCGGAACGGCTCCTTATCCCACCTTCATCCCCGCAGCTACGGGTGGGAATCGGGAACGACCTCCACCGGTTGGCGCCTGGACGTAAGCTGATTCTGGGAGGCGTGCGCATTCCCTTTGACCAAGGCCCGGTGGGTCATTCCGACGGCGACGTGCTGGCTCATGCTATTTGCGACGCACTGCTGGGCGCCGCGCGACTCGGTGACATCGGGCGTCACTTTCCCAACACCTCTCCCCAGTGGAAAAACGCGTCCAGCCTGCTCTTCCTGCGCCACGTTCGCCGATTGCTGAACGCCGACGGGTACGCGATCATCAACATTGACGCGACGGTTGGTCTGGAGCGGCCCAAGCTGGCGCCACATATTCTCCGCATGGAGGAAAAGGTGGCCGCGGCATTGTCGCTTAAGCCCAGCCAAGTGAGCGTCAAGGCCAAATCCGGGGAAGGCCTGGACGCGGTTGGCCGCGGCGAAGCCATCTGTGCCGACGCCGTGGCGCTGATTCAATCCCGCTCCTGACGCGCATTCCCCGGCACTTGAACCCGCATGATTTTAGTGGGATACTGTGCTGGTCTTCAAAAAAGTAAAAATGCCTTTACACTTAAACCCAAGAGACGGATGCGGCATCATACGACTAAGTTGATGCGGCGGTTCGACTGAACCGGCCCACTGCATTTGGTAACAGAGGAGAACGCATGGCAGACAAAGACCCTAGCCCCGGCCACTCGATGTTTGGCCTGAACGATGAACCCACGCGGCAAGTACCGTCGCCCGAGGCGGTGCCAACGGCGACCCTGCCCGGAACCCCTCAATACGTCTTAGTTCAGCAACCCCCACAAGCGGTTCCCGCCGCGGCAGGCGGGAAAGCGCTGCCCTGGTTGGTAGCGGCGCTGGCCATCCTGGCCATTGCGAACCTCGTATTGGTGCTCATGGGCCGTTCCCAGTTTAGCGACTACGCCACGAAACAGGCTGACGCGACGAATCTGATAACGCGGCGCATGGACTCCAGCGACGAGCGCTACGCGCAACTGCGCGGACAATTCCAGGTGACATCAGAGAAGCTCGGCCTTACACAACAGGAACTGACCCGCGCGCACGACTTGGCCGCACAGGTCCAGAAACAACAGCAAGCAGCGGTGAGCCAGTTGAATCAGGCGATCGCCCAGAAAGCCAGCGCCGACGAAGTGAATAAGCTGCAGGCTGACTCCAACGCCAAGATTGGCGGCCTCAGCACGGACTTGGCGGGAACCAAGCAGGATCTGGCCAGCACCAAGTCCGAGTTTACCAACGCCCTCACTGGCACTAAAGGTGAACTGAACGGCGCCATTGCCCGCACTCACGACGAGCTGGTTACCCTGGCGCATAAGACCGATCGCGACTATTTTGAGTTCACGCTGCCCAACAAAAAGGCTCAGCAAAAGCTGGGAACGGTTACCCTGCAGTTGGAAAAGACCGACCCAAAGCGAAACGTCTTCAGCATGTTCCTCCTCTTTGACGATAAGAGGACTGAGCGCAGCAACAAGGCCATGAATGAACCCGTGTTCTTCTACGTACAGGGGGCCTCGAGCGCTCTGGAGTTGGTGGTCAACAAGTTAGGCAAGGACACCATCTCCGGCTATATGAGTACGCCAAAAGGGTTCTTCCCCAACACCACGAACGTGCTAGGTCAGCGGCCGGGAGCTTAGACACAGGCGCGCCGACGGCGCAAGACCGGCTAAGGCGAGAATTCAGGGTGCCTTCCCATCGGGGGCACCCTTGCATTTTGTGGGGGCGCCTGATCGGCCCTCCCGGCTCGGGAGGGTTCACGGGCAAGAGGATCGACCTTGCGTATTGCCGTTGCCGTTCGCGAAACGGCTGAGCACCTGCGCTAATTCCTGTTCTGAGCGCAACCCTACCAACTTCTCCACCACATTGCCATTCTGCAACAAAACAAGAGTGGGGATCGAACGGATTGCGAACTTGTTGGCGACATCCGGCAATTCATCCACGTTGATCTTCGCGAAAGTTACCTGTTCGCCATATTTCTCCGCCAGTCGCTCAAACGTCGGCCCGAGCATTTTGCAGGGACCGCACCAGTCGGCCCAGAAGTCCAGAAATACGGGCTTGGTGCTAGTCTCAAGTCCCTGCCAATCGGCGGGTTGCACATGTAGGACCTTTTCCATAGTTTTCTCCTTTTACCTCCCGGACTTTTAGATGCAAGGCAGTGCAAATCGATACAGAAGATATTGGCCTTGGGCAGTCCGTCTACTTAAAGGGCAGTGGTACAATTTGACGTAGCGGCGGGTTTATCACGCCATCGTCCCGGCGGCTTTACGCCGCCATTTGGCGAGGTAAACTCGCCGCTACGACGGCACACTATACCACGACAACTTAAACAGACACCGTGCAGAGCCCAGGGATTTCCCGTACAATAACTCCGTTCAATTCTATCGAACCTGCTCGAAACGGAGGGGGCACTATGGCGGCAAAGTGGTTGTTGAAATCTGAGCCCAAGCACTACTCCTTTTCCGACCTGGAGCGCGACGGCAAAACGGTTTGGGACGGAATCTCGAATAACCTGGCGCTAAAGAACCTGCGCAATGTGCGTCGAGGGGACCTCGTCATGGTTTACCACACCGGCGATGAGCGCGCGGTAGCGGGCTTGGCCGAGGCGGTGAGCGACCCGTACCCCGACCCGAAACAGAAAGACGCGCGCCTGGTGGTGATCGATCTACAGGCCAAGGAGAAACTCGCGCGCCCAGTGACTCTCGACGAAATCAAAAAATCCGCCACCCTCAAGGATTTTGATCTCGTGCGGCTGCCGCGCCTGTCCGTGATGCCCGTTTCCGAGGTCCACTGGAACGCCATCCTGTCGATGGGGGGTAAGAAATCTTCCTGAGTGTCTTCTGGTGCCATACTTCGAAGATTTAAGTAAATACGTCTATACAAAAAACAGTAGGGCCGACCTCGTCAATATAGGTTGGCTTGACTCGATACACCCGTTCAACACCGGTGACGTCGCCCCTGAGATTCTCCTGGGAATCGCTGACCGCTGCAGGAATCCGGTAAACCGAATGAGAGGATGGCACCAATGCGAAATGTGCGCCGAGTACCCAGTCAGGGAGGCAATCGGCAAAGACGGGCAATTGCTGGCCCTGGGGGACGCGGAAATTCACATTGCAGGGAGGAACAAGGTTTACGCTTGCCCAACGCTGATCTACCATTACGTCGTTAGGCATAAGTACCAACCCCCGGAGGAATTCCTGGATGCTGTGAGGTTGGCGGGGCAGAGTTCGCCGTGCAGGCCGCGAGCATAGAATCGAAAAGGGGATAATCCAACCATGCCCAACGCAGCTCGCGAACTCGCTCAACTTCAGCGGCAGGTGATCGCCTGCACTCGGTGCCCGAACCTCATTGCCTATTGCCGCCAAGTGGCCAAGGAAAAACGCCGCATGTATCGAGAGTGCGATTACTGGGGAAAACCCGTGCCAAGCTTCGGCGACCCCGAGGCGCAGCTTCTCATTCTTGGGCTGGCACCGGCCGCGCACGGAGGCAATCGCACCGGGCGAATGTTTACAGGTGACCGCTCGGGCGACTTTCTCTATCGCGGCCTCTATGAAGCGGGGTTTGCGAATCAGCCCACCTCTCGCGACCGGAGCGACGGGCTAGAGCTTCGCAACTGTTACATCACCGCGCCGCTCCGTTGCGCTCCGCCCAAGAACAAGCCGGCGCCGGAAGAGTTGCGCAATTGCCAGCCGTACCTGGAAAAGGAACTGGCGATCCTGAAGCGCCTGAGAGCCGTATTGGTGCTGGGGCGCATCGCGTTCGAGGCTTATCTGCGCGTGCTCGGAAGGCGGGAAGATCTTCCACCTCGGTCCGCTTTGGTCTTTTCCCATAGAGCAAGCTTCGCGTTGCCCGCCGGCCTGCCTCGCGTTTTTTGCTCCTATCACCCCAGCCAACAAAACACGCAGACCGGCCGCCTGACCCCGGAAATGTTTCTGCAGGTGCTGCAAGACATCCGCGATTTTCTTGGTGGAACAACCAAACCATGACGCCCTCGAACCTTCCCATTGTGCTCGGTATTGACGTCGGAACCAGCGGGGTTCGCTCCCTGGCCGCCACGGCTGACGGCGAAGTCCTGGCGGAAGCTCGCGCAGCGCTTTCTGATCTGCCCGCTGCGAGGTGCGCCCATGAGCAAGACGCCGACGCCTGGTGGCGCGCCGTCTGCCACACCCTTCAAGAGCTGCGGACAAGCTTGGGAGCCGGCGCGCGTTGGTCCGGCATCGCGGGGATTGCAGTGACCTCGACCTCGGGTTCATTGGTGCTCGCGGACTCACAGGGCGAGCCGGTTCGGCCCGCCATCCTTTACGACGACGGGCGAGCCGGGGCAGTCGCCAGTGAATTAAATCGGCGGCTTCCCCCTGGACAGGCGCCAGTGAATGCCTCGTTCTCCCTCGCCAAGGCTCTTTGGGTCCGGCAGGAAGAATCCTCGGTTTGGGAGCGCGCGTCATACGTTCTGCACCCCGCTGATTGGCTGACGGGAAAGCTCACAGGGCGATGGGGGGTCGGCGATTACTCGAACGCTCTCAAGCTCGGCTACGACCAGGAGAAAAGCGCGTGGACAGCGGCGGTGAACCTCGCCGAAATCCCCGCTTCGATGCTTCCCTCAATTGTCGCTCCCGGAGATGAGGTGGGAGGGGTCTCCCAACATGCCAGCGAGCAAACCGGATTGACCGCCGGCGTGCCCGTGCTTGCCGGCGCCTCGGACGGCATGGCTAGTCTTATCGGCTCCGGGGCGCGCGAACCGGGCCACGCCAATACCACCCTGGGCACCACCCTCGTTTGGAAAGTCCTGACTCCGGTCAAACCTCGGCTGGGGCCGGGAATGTACTGCCACTATCTGCCCAGCCATCTGTGGGCTCCGGGCGCGGCCAGCAACACGGGACCCGGCAGTCTTCAGATCGATGAACCGGGCATTGCCGCGGCGGAGATGGACCGTCGCGCGGCCCCCTATCTGCCCACCGCGATTCAGTGTTACCTTCTCGGCGCGCGCGGGGAACGCTTTCCCTTCCTCAATCCCCAGGCCCAGACGTTTTTCGACGGGCGGCCGGCCTCGCCGAGTGAAAAGTACGCCGCGCAACTCCAATCCCTGGGGTACATCGAGCGATGGGGATATGAGCGGCTGGAGGCCTGCGGCGTAACGGTAGGCCAGCAAGTGTTTTCCGCCGGAGGCGCCGCTGCCAGCCCGGTCCTGTCGCAACTTCGCGCCAACACCATGAACCGCACCGTGGTGCGGTGCGCCAACCCCACCGCATCGTTCGGAGCCGCCATTCTGGCGGCAGGAACGGTCCTCTTTGGAGGGGATTTGACCGCGGCCATTCGCAGCATGACTCGCGTCTCCGAGTCTTACGCGCCGGAAGTCGAAGCGGTGGGGAAATTCGAGAAGGCTTACCAGATGTTCCGTACCGCGTGTGCCAACCACGGCTTCGAGTGATCTTCTCAAACGATCACGAAGGGCCATGTGAGGCATTGGAGCGGGCTACGTAGAATATGCATAACAAGTTGATATCGTTATGCGTTATGCTTGTGGCCGTCTGATTCTAGATTGGGGTGGATCGGTTTAGCCCGGGTCAAGGCAGTGATGAACAGCGTGTGCCGTGCCGTTAAAATGACGAATTTAGTCTCCGATCAATTCGCCGCGATATCGCGACTCTTCTCGTCATGCGTCATTCGGGAGATGGCTCGAAAAGGAAGATCGCCGCTCTTCGCAAGGCTGGCGCGCCAGTCCTGTTTGCTGCCTTCCATCTCCGCTACCGAGCGCGTCTCCAGCCTTTTTGAAGCTGCATTCGCGCTTCTGAAGCGCGCAGGCTATAGAGACGAGTACATCTATAAGGCGGCTCTGACGCAAAACATCCTTCTTGGCAAACATTCCCTCCACTCGGCGTCGATGCTAAATGAGTTTCGAGTAGGTGAATGCAAGGCGGATATTGCGATTTTAAACGGCACGGCCACTGCCTACGAGGTAAAGTCCGAACGCGATTCTTTGAACAGACTTGAGCGGCAAGTGGCCGCCTATTCAAAAGTGTTCGCGCGGGTATATGTCATCACTGCGGATGACCACGTTGACGCGGTGAAGGGGTTAGTACCAAAGGACGTAGGAATCCTGTGCCTGAATGGCCGTCACCACATTTCCACATTGCGAGATGCACCTGATCGCCCGGAGCGCACCTGCCCTGCCGCTATCTTCGACTCCATACGGGCAGAGGAAGCGCGTATGATACTTCTGTCGCGGGGTGTGTCTGTCCCGGTCGTTCCGAATACAGCGCTGAATGCTGTCCTTCGGGGATTGTTCATCAAGCTCAAGGCCGGCGATGCCCACGAGGGTATGGTGCGAGTGCTCAAAAAAACCCGCAACCTATTGCGACTTTCAGACCTTGTCGCTGAGCTGCCGCCTTCACTCCAGACAGCAGCGCTATCCGTCCCGCTTCGCAAGGTAGATCACACGCGTCTTGTGGCTGCCGTGAACACTTGTTTGGAAGACGCAATCGCTTGGGCGTAAATTCATGTACCATCCCTACCTTCGCGGTAAACAATATGAGCTCATAGCGATAAGAGAAATGGCCCCGGTGCTCAAGTCGGCCGGATTTCGCCCGGTTATCGAGCCGGTGAAAGAGGGTTTGAGCGGACTGGAAAAGGCGCTCCGCGCTGTCGTCGATGAGGAAGGGCGCGCAATCGTAATTGTGAATCCGCATCATGGGGATTTGGCTGGTGCAGGGGAGCCGCTTACCAAGCTTCTAAAGGAGAGCTTTTTGGGCTTGCCTGGCATTTCTGCCGGAATCCTTCTCGAGCAAGGCATGACAGCGGACGAAGTCCTGGAATGTTACCAAGTGCATTCCGCCCACACCCCCGTATTCATCCACGCGGGCTTCACTGAAGCAAGAGTCCTATCCGAAAAGTTGGGCAAGCCGACGCGGAACCAGTGCCATATATTTTTTGATGGGTACTGCGGCAAGCTATATCAGAAACACTTCAGGGGTGCCCACCGAGTATTGCTCAAGGATGGATTCCAGCGAAAGCGGAATAAGGACTATAAGTTCATGGAACCGTTTTCGGACCTTCATGCCACCTTTAGGGACGAAGGAATGGACGGATTCGGCGACTTCTTGACAGTAGGTGATGACTACATCGAGAGTGGTGGTCCTGCATATGCGGTCGCGATTCATCTAACATTTATTGACCCCGATCAGGACGACGCAATGCTGATATACCATTTCAAATCCCAGCGGCAGGACACCCCTACAGACCCTGCGGGGAAGTTCGCGGAGGCGCTTGAAGAAATGATGGCGACTCTGGACGACCCTCGATCAAGGGTGCTTGAAACGGGTGCGGTCAAGGAGTTTCGCCTGCTTCACCAACAAGGGCACTTTCCAGGTTTGGGCTACATTAAAAAGCTATCGATGAACCACCACATCGAGACCCTAGCCGATTACTTTCGAAAAGCGGCTTAAGTTCCTATGAATTGCTGCGCGGAATGCTTTGGCGACAGAGGTCTTCGTAAGA
>JBKQVI010000016.1:0-31721 GCA_052139985.1 Terriglobia bacterium | reverse complement strand
CCACAAACCGCGCCAAGTGCCCTTCCGGTAACCAGTCCTGCAACGACGGGGGCAACAGGTAAGCCTGATTGAGATCGCAATTCCGAAACTGTTTGCTCATAACCTTATATTACACTCAAGAACTCAGCTGTCAATACTAAACAAGGTGATTTCTAAAAAACTTGGGCCCCCTCCCCTCTGAAGCGAAAATCTATCTCCGGCAGGCTCCTAGGAAGCGCTCGCGATCATCTGCAACCGTAGAAAATGTCGCATCGCGATGCCGGGCTTAGTCCTGCTTTTCAAAAATGACGATGTGTTGCGAGGGCAGCGATTCTACAGTCCGGACACGTGCCATTCCCACCACTGTCATTTCTTTCGTCAATTGCTCAACGCTCATTTTGTGGACTTCTTTGATCATGACGCGGGGATCTTCCTTTCGATATTCTACGAACACAACCCGCCCACCGGGCTTCAGCGCCTCGCGGACGTTCATCATGACTTCATAGGGGTAAGCAAGTTCGTGGTAGACATCCACCATCAGCACCAGACTAACGGTGTTGGCAGGCAGGTGGGGATCGGTCTCACTGCCTTTAACTTCCTCAACATTGGTGACTCCCATCGCGGTTGCGCGCCGCCGCAAGGATTCAAGCATCTCGTCTTGAATGTCAACTGCAAGTACCTTGCCCGTGTCACCCACCTTGGCCGCCAGACGGACTGTAAAGTAGCCGGATCCCGCGCCCAAGTCCGCAACCACCGCCCCGCCGCGAATTCCCATGGCTTGAATCACCACCTGCGGCTGTTCCTGGTCTTCGCGCTCGGGACGATCGAGCCACGCCATGCCACTCGGCCCCATTACCTGAGCGATCTCGCGCCCCATGTAGAACCTTCCCGTCCCGTTGGGATCATGGATCGCGCGGGCTTCATAGTGGGATTGCGCCTGCGCACTGGACGCCTGAAGCTGCGCGACGCGCAACTCCTCGACGGTGAGGACTCCCGGAGGTGGGTTCTCCTGCGCCCGCGCGCCCACGCTGATCAGGATCATCGTAAGCGCTACTTTAAACAGATGGTTTTTGGAATCGTGCATATCAGCTCGTTCGACTCGCCGCACTCGACTATCGCCTGCACCGTTCCGAAGACGGACGTCGGAAAAGACAGGTCGTAGACCGCCCTTTTGCCGCCCCCCGGAGCAGGTCCATCGGCTGAAAGGGGCTGCGCTGACTTCCGATTCCACAAAAGGAAGCCAAACGGAGCAAACAACCAAGACCAAAGAATTACGGCATTGCCTCAGTTTCTCGGCTCGCCACCGCTTCCTGCCGGCATAACCGGAAGGTTGATGTGCGACGGGTGCAGCCGGTCATGGTACACCGTATTGATTGCGGTGACTTCGTGGGTCTCGTAGCCGCGGCGCTCACCGGTGTTTGGGTTGACATCGAAGAAGGGGAAGTTGCTGCTGGAGATATCGACGCGAATGCGATGGCCCATGCGGAAATGGTTGGCAACGCCGACCAGATCAATCGTCACCTTGCGAATCGCGCCGGGATTCAGCAGTTCAGGAGTGGCAACGTCATCCCCCGCGCAGGCTCGGACGATGCGGTCAGCCAGGTTCATGGCATAACCCCAGGGAAAGTCGTGGCTGGGGGGTGCAACGTCCACGAGTTTGGCGGTGAAATCTGTATCCCGCGCCGACGAGGAAATCCAAAGCTCCACGGTGACGGGGCCCGCGATCTCGACATCCGAGGCCAGTGGTTGCGTCTGAAAAACCAGGACGTCGCGGCGGGAAGATAGGGGGAGGGAGTTCTGGCACCCGAAGATCTTCGGATCACAGCGCTGGTCACGAGGTCCGTCGGGCGAGAACTCCTTGCCGGAATCAATCTGCCCGCCGATGGTCGGCACCGGATGCTTCGGGTCAAACGTGTACGCAGTAGGGGTTTCTTCTCCGGGAAGTTGCTCGTTCAAGCTGCCATCCTCATGCAGGTAGTAGGCGCGGCTTGATTCCCCGGGAGGAGGCCACGCCGTAGTCGCGAGCCAACGTCCGCCATCCTCCCTGCGGCCGTTCGCGGTGCGTGAGCCATCACCGCCGCCCATAACGAATACGCGGACGGGCGCCTCCTCCAGAATTCCGTTCTTCACGCCCTTCAATACTGCGTCAAACCATCGTTGTTGTTCTGCCACCAGATCGACTTCGGCAGCGGGCCCAAAATCCACGTCACCGGAAGAACGCGGCCCGATTCCGTGTACCCAGGGGCCCATCAGCAGCTTCGTACGGGACTTGTGACGCGGGGCGAGACCCGTGTAATTGTGCAGCGTGCCGCGTTCGAAAAGGTCGTACCAGCCGCTCAGGAAGTAGATCGGGATATCCGGGTACTTGTCGTAGGCGACCTCGAAGTTGAAACCGTTCTGCTCCCAATAGTCGTCATAGTACGAATGGTCGACAAAATCTTGAAACCAGCGCTGATTCACCGGATCGAGTGCAAGGGGCGAGGCATTGGGACGAAAGGGATAAGCTCGCAGCCAGTCGCCGATTTGCTCATGGCCCTCCTGGAGCAGGGCGGTCTTCAGCGCCGGGTCCCTATCCGCCTCCTGGCTGGTCGAAGCAAGTATCAAGGGATAAACGAGATTGTGCAAGAGCGTGAACGCACCGCCGCGGTACGCGCCTTCGTCGAAATAATTGGAGGTACCCACCATCACAAACATGGCGGCAAGATGGGGCGGGCGCAGAACCGCAAGGGCGTTTTGAGCCTGGGCCAGGTAAGACCCGCCGAAGGTCCCCACCTTGCCATTGGACCAGGGTTGCTCTGCCGCCCATTCCACCGTGTCATAACCGTCCGCGCCTTCGTTAACGTCGATATAGAATGTACCTCGCGAGTTGTAACGCCCCCGGCAATCCTGCATCGCGACCACATAGCCGAGCTGAGCGAAATGGTAGGCAACACTCTTGTCGCTGGCCGCCGAGCCCTTGCCATAGGGAGTGCGCGCCACCAGTACCGGAAACTTACCCGGGGCCGGTACACCGTTACGGGCCGGCATATAAACGTCCGTGGCAAGTTTGACGCCGTCTCGCATCGGCACCATGATGTTAGTCGCGACGATTACGTCGTACCGCGGGCTTGTCGCCTCGCTTTGGGAATCGCTTATCCCAACCGACACCACCAGCACCCACAGCATCACCCCGTAAATGACGTTTAACCGTCTCCAATCCATGATCTTTGTCCCCCCTCCCCCGCTGAAGTGCGTCCGCGTTGTTCGAAGACCTGCGATGAGTTTAGAGGATTATGGGACATATTCGCCCTGGAGGGAGTTGAAAAGTTCGGGAGGGACGATAGCGTAGTACAAAGAGAAGGTCAGAACTAAGGCAGAAACGGCGCAACTCGCCGCGGTGGTGTCATGAGTGGCAGTTTCCACGGACGATATGAGGTTTCGCTGCTAACTTATTTTGCCTGGAGCGGAAGCCTAGGCCTTGACAGCATTGGCGCCGGGCAGCACTGCGGCCGACCAGGCTATCGTCCTCGCAATCCCGCCGCGCGCAACCCAGCAGATCTCATACTCGGCGCGCATGACGTTGCTGCAAATCTTCTGGAATAACAATCTGAATTGCCTGATCTCTTCGGGAATGAGGAACAGATCCCACACGGGCCTGCCGTGTACCTCGGCAAAGGCGTAGCCCGTCAATCGCTCGCAGGCCCGATTGAAACGGACGATTCGCCCTTCCTCGTCCAGCACGACGACCGCCGTCGAAATAGCAGCAGGGATCTGAGCACCAATAGCATTGCACAGGGCGGATGAACCTTGGCTTGCCAGATTGCTGAAGACCTATCATTCATGGCGCAAGGCTGCCATAGGCTCAACCCTCGTGGCCCGAAGTGCCGGAATACCGCAGGCCAGCAACGCGACACCCAGCAGCAGAGCCGTTACGCCCAGGTAAGTGACAGGATCGCTGGGGCTGATACCTACCAACCAGTGCACCATCGTGCGCGTCAATGCCCAGGAGGCCACCAGACCCACGAGTACGGTGGTGCTATTGGGGCCGCCCTCGTGCAGCAGGGCATTCGTCCCCCGGCCCGTATGTGCAAGGCAGGCCCCCAACCCACCGACAACGCCGTGAAAAGCACTGCCAGGAACGCGAATGCAAAGACCCTCCAGTCGTCAGTACACGCAGGCCATAGCGGAGATCTTGAAGTGTGGTGTTCACTATCACCCCCATTGCAGAGATGATTTCGAGCCTCTTGCGCCCAAGGGCTGTGCGTCTTGAAAACCCGTCTGGAAGGGTGGATTATACCTGATGCGGGGTTGGGGCTTTCCAATTCACCTTTGCGCAAGGTACGCCTTCCGGGCTGAGCATGCACAGTGTCGGCAAGCGAGTTCGCGTGTTTCTTGCGGTAGCGGCGTGCTTGGCGACCGTTTTCGCCCACGCCCGGCCTCAAGCCAGCGGCGCCACGGGGGTGCCGTTAAGTACTGAGGGGCACGTCCGCTCCGCCGGTTGGTGGCCTACCAAGACCACGCCGCGGCGCCAAGATTATGTGGGCCCCGCAGTCTGCGCCCAATGCCATTCCTCCGAAGTGGCCTTTCAGGAATCCACGCCGATGGCCAAAGCCTGCGTGCGCGCGGCAGACTCGAAGATTCTGCAAACCCACCCGCGACTGACCTTCCATCTTGGCCCCTACGTTTATAACCTCACGCGTACGGGAAACAACAGTACCTTCTCGGTCAGCAACGGCGAGCGATCCATTTCAGCGGTCGTGGGGTGGGGATTTGGTGAAGGAGAAGTGGGAGAAACTTACATTTTCGAGCGCGAGGGAATTTTCTACGAAAGCCGGCTCAGTTATTTTCCGGTTCTGCAAGCACTGGATTTTTCACCCGGGCACCCGCGTACCACGCCCGCAGACCTGGAAGCGGCGATAGGCCTTCAGTTGAACGGTGAAGATGCCCACCGTTGCTTCGGGTGCCACAACACGGCTGCTTCCGCCGGCGGCCAGTTCGATCCCGATCGTCTCATCGCCGGAGTCACCTGCGAGGCTTGTCACGGGCCCGGCGCAAAGCACGTGTCGGCGATGAAGGAAGGACGCACCGCGGAGGGATTAACTTATGTCCTGAATCCCGCCAGGCTGAATCCTGTCGATTCCGTGGATTTCTGCGGCGCCTGCCACCGCACCTGGGCGGATGTATTGGAGGCGGGCACGGTCGGCGTGCGCACGGTGCGCTTTCAGCCTTACCGGCTTGAGAGCAGCCGTTGCTGGGGAAAGGGCGATGCGCGAATTACCTGCCTCGCCTGTCACGATCCGCACCAGCCGCTAGTGCGCGATGCCGCCCGCTACGATAAAGCCTGTCTCGCTTGCCACCCAGCAACGAAGGGTTCAACCGGAACGGCCGACCATCCGGGGACAGTCTGCCCGCGAAGCGCGAAGGATTGCGCTACCTGCCACATGCCCAAATACGAGGCCCCGGACACGCACACCCAATTTACCGACCACCGGATTCGCATCGTTCGATTGGACAAGTATTATCCAGATTAGCGTCTTCGTATCGGGCCAGCTCAACCGGCAACTGCAACGAAAGAATTTCTGGCGGCCTGTTTCCAATCGCGCGATAATCTACCGGCCATATCATTCTTTCCATCAAGAGGAGCAATTTGATGATCAGCGGAACGAGAGTGTGCGTGGGGATAAGCTTGGCGCTCTTGGTCGGCGGGTTGGCGGCGACCTTGACGACGTCAAAGGTCAGAGGCGAGAGTGAAGTCTTGGGCCAGTACTTCGCAAAGAAGCAGTACACCCCGGAGCCAATCCCCAAGTTCGCGGCTCTGCGAGAACAACTTCCTTCGCCCATCTACGATGCGAAGCCGCTATGGGTCCAGGTTTACTGGAAAGCCTGGGAGCTCGCGTCGAAGAATTTTTACGAACCCCCGCCCGGTTCCGGATTTGTTTCGGCGTTCATCGACGCGGCCTTCAACAAGAACATTTTCCTTTGGGATAGCTGTTTCATGACGATGTTCTGCAATTATGGTTACCCGGTCGTACCGGGGATTTCGACGCTGGACAACTTCTACGCCAAGCAGCATGAAGATGGCGAAATTTGCCGCGAAATCGTGCGGGCAAAGGGAGTGGATTTCGCCCCCTGGACCAATCCAACGCATCAACCCTTATTCAGCCGCTGGGGATGGCCTGGCTATCTTGTAGAGACCTTTCATGAGCGTAGTGCGCCGGTGCATTACCAGGGGCGGTCCATTCCGCAGCCTCCCCCCATCCTCACCCTCGATGGCCTCGACCACCCGATCCTGGCGTGGGCCGAGCTTGAAAGCTACCGGGTCACGGGGAACCGCGCGCGCCTGGAAATGGTCTGGGAGCCGTTGGTCCATTACTATGGCGCCCTGCAGAAATATTTGTGCCATGGCAACGGCCTCTACATGACGGATTGGGCGAGCATGGACAACTCGCCTCGGAACCACTTTTTGGACGGTGGCGGCGCCGGCATCGATATTTCATCCGAGATGGTGCTCTTCGCCCAACAACTTTCCGAAATCGCACAGATACTCGGTAAGCATGACGCGGAGCAGCAATACGCGCGCGAGGCCGACGCGCTATCCCAGATCATCAACCGCCAAATGTGGGATCCCGGCCGCGAGTTCTATTTTGATCTGACGCTCCAAGGAGAGCGGGCGCCGGTGAAAACCGTGGCGGCCTACTGGACGCTGCTCGCGAAGGTCGCATCGCCCGCGCAAGCCAGCGCTCTGCTCGAAGAGCTCGACGACCACGAGACCTTTGGCCGACTGAACGGCGTCCCTACCCTCGCCGCCAGCGAGCCGGGCTACGACCCCGCGGGCGGGTACTGGCGAGGGTCGGTATGGGCTCCCACCGAAACCATGGTGATCCGCGGACTGGAGAACTACGGCTATCAGGACCGCGCGCGTGCGCTGGCGCTTTCCCACCTTGACATGGTCGCCAACGTTTTCAAAAACACGGGTACGATCTGGGAGAATTACGCGCCGGATTCGGTTGCCCCGGGGAAGCCCGCCAAGAGTGACTTCGTCGGCTGGAGCGGGATCGCCCCGATTATGTACCTGCTGGAGTATGCCATCGGACTGAAGCCCGACGCCGCTCACAATCTACTGGTCTGGGATTTGCAGTCCCAAACCCGGACGGGCTGCGAGCGCTATCGATTCAACGGGCACGTCGCCTCGCTCGTCGCCGAACCTGCACCGGGCGAGAAGGGAAAAATGGAAATCTCGGTTGAGTCCGATGGCGACTTCGCGTTGCAGGTCCGTTACCAAGGAAAGCAGCAGAACTTCGCGGTTACGCAGGGGAAGCAGAAGTATGAATTAGGGCTTTGAGTTGAGATGACACCACGTAATCGGAAGAACGTAGGGCGGCCACGAAGTACCGCCACCGCATCGAATTGGACCGCTACTGATACGAATGTGCGCTCAATGGGCATAGATAGTCGAGGAAGCGGGCCGCGGACTTGGACCGCAACCGGGTTCCCCGAAGGGGAAAACTATCATTAGCCGTGGGTGAAACCCACGGATCGGCGTGCCCACCCATAGGATTCCCGACCCCGAAGGGGTCGAATAGCTTGTCGCGGCGGCAAACGAAATTCAACCCCTGCGGGGTTGGGAATTTGTCGGGGGCATCGATTCCGTGGGTTTCACCCACGGCTAATGACATTGGACCTCTTCGAGGTCAACTGGCGTAAATGTTTCTTTGATTGCATCTTGGTATGAGACTCCCGCAAGCAAGCTTGCGGGAAAGAAAGCGGCAGCAAGCTGCACGCACTCCAAAGCTTCGCGCGGCATGCCATTGGGGAAGCGTCGTGCCGCCAGGGTTAATGGCTTTCGGGATTAGGTGGGCCAGGCTTTATTGATTTTCCTCGGCCGCCTTCGTTAAATTCCCCTGCACTCTAGCTCGCGATTCCTGTTCCAGCTTTTGAATAAGTTCCATTTCGGATTTGCGTTTTTCATCGTCATTCAGACGCGTGTAGACCTGCACCAGCAGAACGTGGGGCGCTGGCGAATGAGGATCGGCTTCGACTGCCTTCGACAAGGCTTGCTGTGCTTCCGCGACCTTTCCCAATTGCAGATAGCATTTGCCCAGCTCCAAATGGCCTTTCATGAACGTGGGATCGCCATTCACCGCAACTTGCAGGTAAGGAAGCGCCTCTTGAGCCTTTTCGTTACGCAATAGAATTTGACCGAGCATGTAGTTCGCCGGTGGGTTGTCGGGATCTTCTTTCAGGGCCAGCCGGAGCTCGGGCTCGGCGTCGCCGGGTTTGTCCATCTTGTAGTAAATCTGGCCCAGGGAAAAGTGGAGTCCGGGAAAGTCGGGTTGTTTCTTCAGCGCCTCCTGATATTTTGTGACCGCGTCCTGGTACTTCAAATCGTCGGCGTAGGCTTCGGCTCGCAAAACGTCCAGCATGGCCGAATCGGGATCGATGGTTTCGAGCTGCTTATACGCATGCTGGGCGAGGGACCGGTAGAGACTCGCCATTTCAAACCACACCCGGGCGTCCTTGGGATTCTGTTGCGCCAGGATTTGATATTGTTCAACGGCCTCGCCTTCCCTTCCCAAGGCTAGCAGGGCCTTGGCTGCATAGAGGTGGGCTCGGCGATAATCGGGGTGAAATTTCAATTCCTGGTTGAAGTATCCCAGCGCCTTGTCATAGTCGTTGTATCCCAGGTATGAAACACCCAGGTAAAAGTTCGTTTCCGGAAATTGAGAGTTTATCTGCAAGACTTTCTGGAACGCCTGAATAGATTCCGCAAACTTCAGTTGGGTCTGATACATAATGCCGAGGCGCTTGAGGATCTCCGGCTGGTCGGGGAAGGTGCTGGATGCTTGCAGATAAACCTTGATGGCGGCGTCGTAATCTTGCTTGTCTTCGAGCTGTTTGGCTTGCGAAAGGAAACTCTCCACAGTTTGGGGCCGCGCTGAGAGGAGCGGTGTGAGCGCGAACGCTAGGATGGCCGCGAGAACAAGGATGGAACCCCGCGTCGTCCGGTAACGACGCGTTCGGGAGTCCGTTCGGAGGCGAGGAGGGGCCAGCAGTCCTGAAGTGGGCTGTGGCAGGCCGTGCTGCCGAGGCCCAAAGAAATTGCATACTTCGCGTTCCATGTGTCAACCTCAACCGGAACCAGGATTTTTGATTAGGAGACCCACGCGAAAAATAGCACGGGCAAGCGCAAATTGCAAAACGGGGACGGCTGGGTCGTGTCCTAATTCGGCCGTAGCGCCGCCCTTGAGGGCGGCACATGCCGGGCTCAAGCCCGGCGCTACACTCAAATTAGGACACGACCGACGGCTGAGGGCTGCGCGACATTAATGTAGCGGTGAACCCCTGACGGGGCCGGAGGGTTCGGCCTGCCAGCGGCCAAAACCTTACCTTCAGGTTATAAACGGTGAACCACATTCAGTGAATTACCCGGTTTTGGACTTTCGCGTCTCGCGCTTGATGCCTGCCTAACTCGTGCTATATTTTCCCCTGCGTCTTCGGGGCAACTTCGCCAATTAAGGCAAGTCTTATGAACATGTTGAAGAAGCTCGTTTGGATAGCCGTCGGTCTGCTGGGAGCCTTGGCACTTGGAACCATCGCTTCCGCGCGCGGGGAGCATTTGAACGCCGTCTGGCTGGTCGTCGCGGCCGCCTGTATCTTCATGCTCGGATACCGCTTCTACAGCCGATTTCTGGCCTTGCGGGTCGTGCAGTTAGACGACCGCCGCGCCACCCCGGCGGAGCGGTTGGAAGACGGCCGCGATTTCGTGGTGACCAACAAGTGGGTGGTCTTCGGCCAGCACTTCGCGGCGATTGCCGGTCCGGGGCCGCTAGTCGGACCCATCCTGGCCGCCCAATTCGGATATTTGCCGGGCACACTCTGGATCCTGATCGGGGGAGTTCTGGGAGGCGCCGTTCAAGATTTCGTAACGCTTTTCTGCTCGGTTCGCCGCGACGGAAAATCTCTCGGCCAGATGGCCAAGGAAGAAATCAGCTCCGCCGCCGGATTCACTTCCTTTTTCGCTGTGCTGTGCATCCTCGTCATCCTCCTGGCCGCGGTCGCGCTGGTGGTTGTCAACGCGCTAAAGTCAAGCCCATGGGGATTGTTCACCGTCTCCATGACCATCCCCATCGCCGTGCTCATGGGAATCTACATTCGGTACCTGCGGCCGGGGCGTGTCATGGAGACCTCCGTCATCGGCTTTCTGCTGGTGTTCGTGTCCGTGCTGGGAGGCCGCTACATCGCGGATTCGCACACCGTCGCACCGCTGTTTACTTATGCCGGCCCGGCTCTCGCTCTCATGATCATCTTCTATGGCTTTGCAGCGTCGGTCCTCCCTGTGTGGCTGCTGCTGGCCCCACGCGGTTACATCAGCACCTTCGTCAAGCTCGGCGTCATCTTCCTCCTGGCCGTGGGAATTCTCGCGGCACATCCTCAAATGCTCTTGCCGCCCTTCACGCGCTTTGTGGATGGCACCGGCCCCATTTTCGCCGGAAAAATCTTCCCCTTCTGCTTCATCACCATCGCTTGCGGCGCCGTTTCAGGATTTCATTCGTTGATCTCGTCCGGCACCACTCCCAAGATGCTCAGCCAGGAAAGCCACGCTCGATTGGTTGGATATGGAAGCATGTTGATGGAATCTTTCGTAGCCATCATGGCCATGGTGGCGGCGGGAGTCCTGGAACCCGGCACGTACTTCGCCGTGAACAGTCCGGCGGGAATCGTGGGAACGCATCCCGCCGACGCGGTCGCCACCATTTCGGGCTGGGGCTTCCCGGTCACCACGGCACAAATGTCGGACCTCGCCGCGCGCGTCGGTGAACTCACCCTCTTCAACCGCACGGGAGGAGCGCCCTCGCTCGCCGTCGGCATGGCGCAGATCTTTTCCCACGTTTTGGGCGGCCGCGAAGTCATGGCCGTCTGGTACCACTTCGCGATCATGTTCGAAGCTCTATTCATCCTCACCCTCCTCGACGCCGGAACGCGCGTCGGCCGCTTCATGTTGCAGGAGGTCTTCGGGCATTTCTGGAAACCGCTGGGCAGAACGGGTTGGTACCCCAGCATCATTCTCTCCAGCACCCTTATCGTCGCGGCTTGGGGATATTTCCTTTACCAGGGTGTCACCGATCCCTTGGGGGGAATCAACAGCCTCTGGCCTCTTTTCGGCATCTCGAACCAACTCTTGGCGACCGTAGCCTTGTGCGTCTGCACCACCATTCTGATCAAGATGGACAAATGGCGGTACACGTGGGTCACATTTGTTCCGCTGGGCTGGCTCTGCTCCGTCAGCATGACGGCGAGTTACCAAAAAATCTTTGCCGAGAACCCTCGCGTTGGATTCCTATCGCACGCTCGCGCCCTCGCGGCGCAGGTGGCCTCGGGAGCCATTCCCGCCCATCAGGCCGCCGCGACCGCGCGCCTGATTCTCAACGACCGGCTGGACGCCGCGGTGACCGGCGTTTTCGCGGTCCTCGTCGTCGTGATCCTGGCGGAGTCCGCACGCCAGTGGTGGTTGTACGCCACGCGCCGCAAGCGCCCCGTCCTGAATGAATCGGCCGTCACCGTTTCGAAATTTGCCCCTTCGGAGGCGTCGTGAATTTTGTGATGTGATTTGCCCATCAATCATCGGAGGAGGAGGTGAAACATGGCGGGTTGGAAGAAAGTTTGGGTTAGAATCTGGGAATATTTGCAAGAAGCCTCAGGGGAAAGGGATTTTGACCACTACCTGGCATGGGCCAAACGCGCTGGCATCACGCCGATCAGCCGTGATGAGTTCTTCCGGTCCCAAATCGAGGCTCGCTATTCCCGTCCCAATAGATGTTGCTGAGCCAGTAGCTCTTCCCACTCTCCCTGGAGTGCCTTTACATCGCCGGCGCCCGATTCGGCAAAACGGTGTAGGAAGAATGCGCGTGGCGGTGGGCTTATCCAGGGTAGTCTTGTCCAAAATACGAGGCTCGCATCGACCTGCGGCTTCGCCGCTTGCTCTGCGAAAAGGCTCCGCCATTTCGTGGCAGTAGGTCGCCCGTAAACCTTATTCGCGCCGCCCGAAAGGTCGCGCCTTTCGGGCGGCGCGAATAAGGAGAAGGTTATTGCGATGGGCCGAAAAGGCGGAGCCTTTTCGCAGAGCAAGGGGCGAAGCCCCAATTAATACCACGATCGCTCGCTAATTTGGATATCCAGGGCACGCACGTCGGCTTGGGACACGATGTGCTTCACGCCGGGTCCTGGTAGGTATCAATTTCTTCCTGGGTGGTGCCGAGGTCGGCCAGAACCTGTTGGTGGGGAATGGGCTCGTGGTTTTTCCGCCAGTCCCGGACTTCGGCGAGCGCCTGCTGCTCTTCCGTGGTCAGCGGCTCATCATCGACTGCGGCCTGGGCGATGGCGCGGGAGACGGGATCGAGCATAGCTTCCAGCAGACCGACGTCGTTATCGAGAGCATCTCGGAAAAAACCCGGAAAGCCACAGGCGAGGGGACACTACGCCTACGTCTACTTGCATTTAGGCCTTTCGGTATATCTGTCCTCTGGGCCCAATATCGGCAACCTCCAAAACCTTATCGTCTACTTGGAATAGAATCCTGTATTTACCGACGCGGGAACTTCTCTTGGTGCTTGAAACAAGGGGGTACGAGAGCCGGGAGTTTAACGGATCGTTGGCAATTTCTTTAAGCTTTTCAACAATCCTGTTCCTAGTTGGCTTGTCTAAAGATTGTAAATATTTGAACGGCGTGCCAGTGATCTTGACTTGAAGTTGCACGTATTAAACTTCGCTCAGATCAAAGATTTCTCCGCGTTCTCTTTCTCTTTTTGCACGGCTGTATATTGAATCAATAACCGCTGGATGCAGGCTCAAGTCAATCAACTCGATTAACTCTAAGATTTCTTCGTTATAATTATTGATGTTATGGATATGTCCAGCCATAAGGGAGTTGTTCGACAGGCGTGCAATTTTACATGCCTGCTGAAATTTGTTAAGGATGGCATGCAACTTTCGCAAACTCTGGGCTGCCTCCGCTATACTTTCGGGGCTTGAATCGATATCCTTGGACACTCCCTTCTTCATTGCAGTGTGGATATCCTTGAAGAGTTTTTCTAGTATGGAATCCAAATGCCGGACATGGTAAACAAGCTTAATAGCGGCGGCGCGGTTCTTTACAAGAGCGGACAAGCGGTAAGCTAAGGACATCGCACCATAGAGATCGGCATACCAATACTCTACTTGAATGTTTTGTATGACTGCGATGGCTGCTCCCACGCTCTCCCACCTCTATTTCGTTTAGATGCGTTAGACTATACTGAAGGTTCGATAGAGTCAATAGTACCAACAGTTGTAGCGCCAGCGCGGGCCTACAAACCGGGCCCACGCTACCGCTTCCATATTTGATTACTGTCTGACCTCCACTTTCAACGCCGCGCCTTGGTCGGGGACTCTGATCCACACCACGTTCGCGTCGTCATCGTAGGCCCAGCCCACACTTTTTCCCTGGAGGGCTTTCACCGATTCTTGGGCGGCAAGCTCGCTTCCCGCTACGGTGACCTGCCGGGGTTGATCTCTTTGGCCGTGGACTTTGATGATCAGCGATCGCTGGGGCGGTGTGAAGGAACCTTCGCGCGCGGAAATTTCCACTCCTACACTGTGGGCCTCTTGCGTGGCGGTTAAATGCTGAAGCAACGAAACCCCATGCTGATATTCGAAGCTTATTCCGTCGTCTTCGTAATACGGGCGAGAGGAAGTCCCATCGGGATAGACATCGAAGGTTAGCGGGTCAATGGGCGCTTGATCCGTGTATTGCAGATCTTGCTGGCTGGGAATAATGGCACCGCCGCGGACGAACAGGGGTATACGATCCATCGGCGCATCAACATCCATGGTGATAGGGCCGGTGTAACGGTGGTCCGTCCAGAAGTCGTACCAGACGCCGCGCGGCAAATAAACACGTCGGCTGATGTCGTCGTCCTTGGTCACCGGAGCCACCAGCAGATCGTTGCCAAAGAAATACTCGTCGTTCTGGTCGATTGCCGTCAAATCATCGGGATACTCAAGCATGAGGGGACGCATGATCGGCACGCCCGTCTCGGCGGCCTCCCAGAAGGCCGTGTAAATGTAGGGCAGCAGGTGGTAGCGCAGCTTGATGGAATCGCGATTGATTTCTTCCAGGCGGTTGCCGAACGCCCAGGGCTCGAGATTGCCCGGTCCGCCGGAATGCGTCCAGCAGAAGGGAGTGAGGGTCCCGGACTGCAACCAGCGCGAGTAAAGTTCGGGGCTGGGGACGGGCCAGATGCCGCCGATATCGGCGCCGGAAAATTGGAAGCCCGAAAGACTCATGCCATTGAGCATCGGCATGCTGAGGCGCAGATGGTCCCACGTTCCCCAATTGTCACCACTCCACTCCGCGGCATAGCGTTGTCCGCCGGCGAAGGTGGCCCGCGTAATAATCAGGGGCCGCTCGTTGGGATGAATGGCTAACAGGCCGTCGCGAGTGGCCAGGGTCTCGAGCATCCCGTACACGTTGTGGATTTCGGCGTGGGTGCGCGGGCCGAAATCGGTGGAATGCACGATGTCCAGATCGAGCGTCGCTCCCTGCCCTCGTTCCGTGAGCGTGGTGGGCTCATTCATATCGGTGAGGATGCCGGAGATGCCCTGGGCGAACTGCTCCTTGTAAAGACCCGCCCACCATTTGCGTACCCTCTCCGAGGCGTAGTCGGGAAAGGCGCTCGCGCCGGGCCAGCCTCTTCCCGTGAAGATCGTGCCATCCGGCTTCTTCAGGAAGTAGCCGTTGGCGACTCCTTCCTGGTAGATGGGGAAATTGGGATCGACCTTGACGTAGGGGTCCACGATGGCGATGAAGTGAAATCCTTGCTTCTTCAGGCCGCTCATCATCCCCGCGGGGTCGGGAAAACGGGATTTGTCCCAAGTGAAGATTCTGAACCCATCCATATAATCGATATCCAGGAAAATGGCGTCGCAAGGAATTCCGCGATGGCGGAAATTCTCCGCGATGAATCGGACGGTGCTCTCCGGATAGTAGCTGTAACGGCTCTGAATGTACCCAATTGACCATCGCGGAGGCAGCGGGGAACGGCCCACCAGCTCCGTGAAGCGGGACACCACGCTCTTGGGGGTGGGGCCGCCGAAGAAGTAATAGTTCATCTCGCCGCCCTCGACGCCGAAGGAATAAAGATCCCGGTCCGCCGTACCCATGTCAAAAGAAGAGCGGAAAGTGTTGTCCAGAAACAGGCCGTATGCCCTTCCCTTGCGGAGTCCAATGAAAAACGGCACCGATTGGTAGAGCGGCTCCGAGGAGGCATCAAAGCCCGCGGGGTCTGTGTTCCACTCCACATAGGACCGTCCGCGCTTGTCGAGAGGTGTGCTCTTCTCACCCAGGCCAAAATACTGCTCATCCTCCGGCATCGACTTCCAACAGCGGATGCGCGGGCCATCCCAACTGATTCCCCGTGAATCCGAGTCTTTCGAGATCAGCTTTCCGTCATGATCGTAGAAAGCCAGGCGGAAAGGCGAAAGGTGCGCGCGCACTTCCAGTTCCGGCGTGCGAATGATGCGGGTCTCCTTGTCTCCGCCGAATTCCACCGCGACCTTTGGCCAATCCGTCTTGATGACGGCAAAGGAATGGTCCGGGGGCAGCGAAGTGGCGGGAAGCATCCGCACGCGAATCAGATCGGGAGCCAAAACCGTTAAGACCACAGTGGCCTGCCGGCTGCTGAAGGTGATCTGATTTCCCTGCGGCTGCGAGGCAGCGAGGCTGCCGATGTTCTGCCACTCGGCCAAACCCGCCGGCACGAGGAGAAATAAAAGAGCTAGAAATTGGAATGCGCGGAAAAGAGTCCTACTCATAATCCACCCCCTTGGTGGTGCGAGCCTCAAAATCCCGTGACAATTTCAACTGGAATTGCCGGAAACGCAAGAGTTTTCCCGTGGTGACGAGTTGTGAGCAAAGGCGGCTGCTTCGCGGGCGCACTTCACGGCGCCTCCGGCGCATCCGCGAGATTGCGGGTGAAGCCCGCTTTGGACTGCGGTAGCAGCAGCTACCGCTTTTCGCCTGCAGTTCATACGAGAATCGTGCCAGGGCTACAACAAGCAAAGCGGTAGCTGCTGCTGCCGCACTCCAAAACTTCGCTCCCTAAGTCAACCGTGAACCGCCGTCCACTGAACCCCGAAGGGGTTACCATTGAGTCCGTGGGCAAGGGCACGCTTCTTGTGCCCGCCGCCCACGGATCACGTCAAAAGAGTCTTCCCGACCCTGAAGGGGTCGAACCGTTCGACCTCGCGCCAAATGGGCGTAGGGGCAAAGGCGGCCGCTTCGCGGGCGCACTTCACGGCGCCTGCGATGCACCCGCGAGATTGCGGGCGAAGCCCGCTTTGAGTGCGGTAGCAGCAGCTACCGCTTTTCGCCTGCAGTTCATACGAGAATCGTGCCTGGGCTCCAACAAGCAAGGCGGTAGCTGCTGCTACCGCACTCAAAGCACTTCGCTCCCTAAGTCAACCGTGAACCGCCATCCAGACAACCCCGAAGGGGTTACCATTGAATAGCCGTGGGCAAGGGCACGCTTTTTGTGCCCGCCGCCCACGGATCACGTCGAAAAAAATCTTCCCGACCCTGGAGGGGTCGAACCGTTCGACTCCGCGCAAATTGCGCGTGGGGGCGGTTCGCGAGCCGCGTCAATTCGAACGCACCCTGGTTTCACGCCTTCCACACCGCCTGCCACGAGGTTGACTCCGGCTGAACCGTGACCTTCGCCCCCGCCGGCTGGAACGTTGCGCCCTTTACGTCCACCAACTTGTACTTCGATCCCAGGGTCGAAGGTAAGCTGACCATCGCGGGATTCGGCCCCGTGCCTCGGTCAAAACTCAGCCGCCAACTGGAAGCGCCACCCGCCGGTTCCAGGTTTAATGACACGCGTCCGAAACGGGTCGGGGATTCGGTAATTCGATGGGCCATTCCCGGGGCAAGTTCAAAATCGCCAACGCCTTCGAGCAGCCGGAGGGATGAGCCGTCCTCAAGAGCCAGCATGTGCCGGAGAAAAATGATGCACTCCGCGCTCGCCCAATTGTGGGGCATGTCGCCGACGTAGTCACTCACCAGCGACCCTCGCGTGGGCTGCTCCTCGCGCCAGCAATAGAGCGGGCTGGCGTGATTGAGAAATCCGATAAAGGTGCGGCGCGCCCAATCCGCCAGATCCGCCCACAGATAAACGTGCGCGACGAAGGGAGCGTTGTAGGTCCAAAGTCCCTGGTGCGGGATCCAACCGGTTTCAATGGGCACGTCTTCCTGCGTGCACGCCTGCATCAGCGCAATATGGCCCTTCACGATGGGATCGTCCTTTTCGAAAACCAGGCCGGGGTAGATGGCGTGGGACAGCGCCCACTGCGCCCCCTGCGGACGCGGCCTGTCCCACTCGTCCGGGGCCGACCACTGGGCGTCCTCCTTCATCAGCATGGGCAGGTAGGAAAAGCCGCCCGGGTGCTGCCGCATCTCCCGCTGCGCCGCCGTGAGGAATGCCGAGCGGAGTTCACCGTAGAACCTCTTCGTGTCCTCAAAACCCGACATCCGCTGGCGGTCGGCCGCCTCGGTGACCGCCTTGAGTCCCGCCAGCACCCAAAGCGTGTTCGTGAATTCCGGCCGGACGCCGCCTAATCCCCCGTCGCCAAAGCCGGGAGGCAGAAGTCCGTAGCCACCCATCACGCCGCCCGCGCTCTTGGCCTTGTCCCGCAGGTCCACGAGGAACTTGACGGCTCGCAGCACATTCGGCTGCATCTTGCGGAAATAGCTCCAGTCCTGGCCCAGTTCGGCCTGACGTACCAGGCTGAACATGGCGATGCCCGTGTCCTTCCAATGCTCAAGCTGGACCGCGGCGAAGACTCCGCCGTCAGCCCGCTGCCAGGCCCAGGTGGCTTCCAGACCCTCCTGGGCTTCGGCATCGTAACCCAGGTAGCGGGCGGCCTCCAAAAGAAAGTGGCCGTCCACCACCCAGAGCCCGCGATAAACCGTGGGGCCAACCTGAAAGTTCAGCCTGCCGCCCTTCAGCTCCCGAGCCTGAAGGATGTTGCGCGCGCAGGCCGCCAGAAATTCCCCGTAGCGCTCAGGCTGGCTCCAAGTGACTTTTTGGCCGAGGGGACTCCAGCCTTCCCAGTACTCGCGAGCCGCCGCCAACAATTTGTCAGGGTGATCGAGGTTGGCGCTCAGTTTCTGGACATCTTGTCCATCCTGTGGGAGTCGGACAAAATATCGCAAAGGAGACCCCGAGGTCGCGGCTCCCGCCGGAAGGCGATACATCGTCTTATAGCCAGCATCCTCGGGTAGTAGCGGTTTAGCCACCATTAGGAACGGTTGGGACCCTTTGGAAAGCACAGAAATGCCAGCCACCTCCCGCAAGGTTAGCGGCGATTCTGACTTGATGATAATTTGCGGAACAGCATGGACTTCCTTTTCGGTCGCGGCGACAACATCGAGGATGACGTTATCGACGCGGCCCTCCTCCGGCATGTTGGTGGCGAAGGTCGTAAGCTCCACAAAACCTTCCGGCCGGTCGATGCGAGTATGCACGATGGGAACGCCAAGACCTTCCAGTCGCTGGTACTGAACACGGTCGTGCTCCATGCCCAGAACGGAGAATCCGACGACTTCAGAGAACCAGTGCAAACCCTTGCCGTCGGCGCCCGGATGTCCGCAGCGCAACTCTCCGCATTCGCCCACCAAGCTCTTGCGAGGATCATCCGGAAAGCAAAACGCCGTCTGCCAGGCGAGCGGTGAGTACCGAAAGTCGATGGCGGAATCCGTGTCCTGAACGATTGGCGCTGCCTTCGCTTCTGCCTCCGCTTGAGGAACCGCGATGCCTGCTTCCTCCGACTCGGAACTTCCCAGCGCCGCCGCTCCCGCCACCGCTCCGACGTTCTTCAGAAACCTCCTACGATTCTGTTTCGTCCCCATGTTTTCTCCCTTTGGACTAGCCGGCGCCGGCGTGAGATTGTATTCCAAAATCAGCATTGACGCCGATCGAATTGGTCCGATGTGGGCGCAACCCGGTCCAACCAGGAACGGGTTCGCCCCTAAAGATCACTGCCTCCCTGTATCGGAGTCAACGGTGTGCGAGGTCAACTGCGGGTCACGTCCGGGGTGGCGCAACGTACAACCACCGATGGTGAGTTCAGCCGATTCTTCCAAGGAAGTGACGGCCGGGGAAAGCAGTTTTTTCCGCGGCCGTCCATTCATGACGTGCAACGATCGCCCGATTGCCGCGCTGTCACCATGACATGTGCATTCCGAACTCGAAACGGCGCATGGGGAAACCCGGCTGCAAACTGCTAATCACGGGGCCGCTCGAGGAGTCTACCGTGGTGCTGATCCACGTGGCATTCGAGGGACTCCCGAGATTCGTCAGGTTGAAGACGTTGAACGCTTCCACGCGAAATTGAATCGCGGTCTTCTCACGATTCAGGAAGGTTGACAGGTCAAACTCCTTCCAGAGAGCAAAGTCTGCGTTGGTTACACCGGGCCCTCGCAGCGAGCCTGGCATGGCATCACCATATCGCCCCACGGGAGGAGTGGTGAAGCAAGCAGGGTTATACCACATGGCGGTACTTCTCCCGCCGGGAACATTCGCAGGATTGCAACCGGGGACCGTGTCCGGCCTTTGGCTGAAGTCAGCGTCGATGGTGGCATTGGAGCTCAAATATGGGGTTAGCGACCCGCCCGTTTCGAATTCGGAAACACCGCTGAACTGCCAGCCGCCGAGAGCCGCGTTCTTCATTCCGCTCGCATTCGCCCCCCATTTCTGGCCTTTTCCGTAAGGAACCGCAAAGACGTGTCCGATGGTGAGAGTGACGGCGCGAGAGACCATACCAATATTGCTGGCCCCCTCACCGTAGTCAACACGGGTATCGTAGGGATCGTCGGTGTTATAGCCCAAGGCTTTCTGCCAAACAAAATTCGCCGTAAAAGCCATATTCTTCGCGTAGCTCTTCTTAGCCTGAATCTGGAACGAGTTGTAGTTCGAATCCGAGCAGTTGCATTCCAGGTCGATGGCCTGGCTCAGGCCATAGGGCGCGTAGTAGGGGCGACGGTTCACGAGAGGGCCGGTACCAATGTTCGCTGAGTTTATATTGGGCTCCCAAGAGAGGTGCGTCCCTTTGGACCCAACGTAACCGACGCTGATTGTAGTGTCATGGGTGACCTGTTGCTCCACAAAGAAGTTCCACGAGTCCATGGTTTCGGTTAGCCAATTGAAAGGCCGCGACTTGAGCAGGGTTCCGTTGGGGGCAGGCAGAATTCCATTGGAGGGAAGTGCCGGGGGGGTGCCCGAAGGCGGACCCTGCTCAATGGGAAAAACATCTGTGTAAAGACTCGACTGATTAATGGTCTGCTGCGCGACAATGGGGTAGAAGCTGGTCAGGTGATAGAACGTCGCGTCATAGCCCGAGGAGAAATAACTTCGCCCGAGACCGGTACGAATAACGGTGTTGTCGGTTAGCCGATAAGCAATTCCGAGGCGAGGCGCGAAGTCAGTTTTAGGCGTGTAGACACCCGTGCTCGAAGGCACGTTGCCGAGCCCACCCAGGAGGATATCCCCCGTAGCGGGATCGAAGTTGGCAAGTCCGCCGGGCCTGCCGGGTGTCACTGGTGTGTAATAGTCCCAGCGGAGGCCGAGGCTTAGCGTCAGTTTGCGAGTCGTGTGCCAAGTATCCTGTCCGTATATCCCCCAGCGAGTCTGCCGCTCTTCCGGGAACTGCGTGAAGATAGCTCGGTCAAATTCCGAGGGCATACCTAACAGGAAGGTTGCCATTCCCAGGCCGGAATTCGATTCATTCGGGTCCGCGTCGCCGGTGACGGTTTGGTCGAATTGAAAGTTGCCGCGGGAGCTGGCGTTAACCGAAAGGAAATTGAAGCGCTCGCGCGTCACCTCGGCTCCAAACCGGACCTGATGAGGACCATGCATCCATGACCAGTTGTTGACGGCCTCAATGTTGGTGGTGCGGTCAAAGCGGGGGATGCCCACACCGGATGTAATCCCCATGGTCCAACTACCGACGGGCCCATTAACCGTGATCCCGGCAAGTCCGTCGGAAAGAGCGTTGCCCGTATTGATGTTCGGAATTCCGACTTGATTGTTGGTTTCAAGGTTGGAGTCCGCCTGCAAGGCATTTAAATGGAAACGACTCACCCCCACCCGAGCCTCAGAGAGCAGCGTGGCGCCGAACGTGTGAGTCCAATTGATTGCGGCTTGCTGTGACGTGTTTTGCGCAGTCTCGGGACTCAGCGAACCCTCGGTGGGCCCTCCCGCCACAACCCCAAAGACTCCGGGGTTGGACAGATTCGACCCAAAGATGCTGTAGCGGGCGAAGAATTTGTCTCGGCTGGAGAAATTAATGTCGCCCCGCGAGTCCACTTGCCATTGATTGAACCCCTCATGAATATTGTTCACGTAATTGTTGACAACGCTTCCGGCGCCGCCGGTGTTGGCCAGGGGCAGAATCGCCAGTAGGTTGTTGGCGACTGGGTCGATGCGGCCGGATGGAATCACGTTCAAGGTTCCGCCCGAAGAGATCTGGGTGCGTCCCGTGCCGTCAGCATTTCCAGTAGTGGGATCGAAGATCGGGTCGGTCGCGGCGAGTGAGCTGAAGTCTCCCTGGCGGAAAGCGGCATCCGGTACCGTGGTCAGGACCGCGGAGTCTTGCCGCAGCCGGTTGAATTGGGTCGCCCCAAAGAGGAACACCTTGTTCTTCACTATGGGGCCACCGAGGCTGCCACCCCATTGATTAAAGTTGGCAGGCGCAACTCCCAGGCCCGTGCCGTTGGGTCCCGTCCCGGCAATTTTTTCGGCAATGGGGTCGGCTGCGAACGTATCGCTGTTGCGGTTGTAATAGAAAACCGAGCCGTGCGCCTGGTTCGTCCCCGACTTAGTGATGTACTGTGCGACCATTCCGGAGGTTTCTCCAAACTCCGGATCGTAGTCGGAAGTAGTGACCTTCATTTCCTCGACAGCGTCCTCAATAGGGACGATGACTTGCACCCCCGCGAAGCCGTATGCCACGTCCGAGATGCCGTCCAAGGTGAAGGTTTGAGCGCCCGACCATGCGCCGTTTACATAGACGCGATTGTTTTGCTCGGGGTTCTCACCCTCATCCATTTGGAATGTGTCCGGAACCGCTCCGGGTACGAGGGTGAAGAGCTGCGTAACATTCTGACCCGCCAGCGGGAGGCTATCCACTTCCTGGGCGGTGAACTTGCGGGACACATCGGTTTTTTCCGTTTCCATGGCGGCGCCATGGGCTTCTACGGTAATCTGCTGACTGACCTCCCCCAACTCCAGTTTGGCGTCGGCCCGCACCGTGCCGCCAACCTCCAAATGGATCTGGCTCTGGGTATAGGTCTTGAAACCCTTCGCTTCCACAGTAACGCTGTAATCTCCGGGAACAAGGTTGGTGATGAGATACAACCCGGCGGCGTCTGCGTTGCGCGTTGTCGCTGCGTTCGTGCGCACATCCGTCGCCGTAACCTTGGCATTAGGAATGGCGGCGCCGGAGGGATCTGCGATATAGCCCGTAATCGATCCCGTCACCGCTTGACCAAAGAGAGACGGTCCAGAACAGAGAGCCATAACTCCTATGGCGGCGAGGCACACCACAATCGACGATCTTCTCATGCTCTTTCCTCCCATTAAGCAATTGAGAAAACTCAGACCCGACGATCACGCAGAGTGGTCAGTTGTTTCGAAGTTGTAGTTAGTTTCCCGGCGTCCAGTTTGTAAAGACCTCGACCGCTCCCTGCCCCAAGGTGCGGTCAAGCCCATCTGCCCCACAGTGCACAGACGGTCAATAACGGACCTTATTTATCGCGGGTTCGTGCAAATGTCAAGCATAATTTTCGACTGATAGCGCGGTCTTTTTCTATTTATGACGATTGAACGACCTGAATGCGTCATTTTCTTGGAATTTGGCGTGAGATAGGGTCGATGAAATCACGAAGATCGTGGCCGGTTTGAGGAACTGGCGGGATTCATGTCTCGTCTAGGCTCTGGAGAACGCGCAGATGGGTCAGGGCGCCAACATATAGGGGACGAAGTACAATCCCATCTCCTGGCTAACTCGCGCTCAGCGGGTACCTTCCAGCGTCGTACGCTGTATCGAACAAGGCCACAATATTAGCCGGAGGCACGTCGGCTTGAATGTTGTGTCCGCCGGAGAAGATGTACCCCCCGCCCGGAGCGAGCGCAGCAATCTTGCGCCGCACTTCAGCCGCAACGTCCTCGGGCGTCCCGTGCGGTAAAATCGTGGTGTTTGCCACGTTCGAGTAAAAAGCGAGGCGATTCCCAAATCCCTGCTTGATGCGGATAGGATCTTCATTTCCCAGCGCCGTGGGCTGTAACGGGTGGACAACATCCACTCCCACGTCCACAAGGTCCTGAAGAATCCAATAAGTCGCTCCGCAAGTGTGGAGGCAAACCTTAGCCTTGGTCTTGGACTTCACCAAGTCAATCAAACGTCGGTAGCGCGGCTTGAAGACGGCGCGGAAGGTCTTGGGACTCATGATGGGTCCGGTCTGCATTCCCCAGTCATCGCCCATCCACCAGCCTTCGATATAATCGCCAATCTCATCCAGGTAGTGGGAAGTGAACTCCATCATCCATTCCAGCACCCGATCCAGAAGCAAGGAGATGAGCTGCGGTTCTTGCACGAGATCGCCCATATACTCTTCGAACCCCCGCAGTTCGGCTGAGAAATAGTAGAGCGACGCGGCTTGGCCCGCCATTAGAGCGTAGGGGGTGGCCGCGTGCAGTCTTTGGGCCTTCTCCCGAAGTCCACGAAACCTGGATTTTTCCGCAGGATCAGGAAAAGGAAACCGCGAGATCTCCTCCAGGCTCTTGCCTGCCAGTGGCGAGCGGACATTTTCACAATAGTAACCGCAACGCTTTCGATAGACGCCCCACTCATCCTCAAAGCTGCCGTCGGATTCGACTTCTTGCGCCCAATTCTCATTGGGATTCGCCATGATGTAGCGCGTGTCAACATGAAACCGGTCCAGAACGCGCTCGTCCACCACCGCGAGGCGTTGCATCAAGTCATAAACGCGCAACGGTCCTGAAGTGTCCATCCCTAAATAGGCCAGGAGGTTCCTATAAGCCACTTCATTAATGCCATTATGGAAATCCTGCCCGAAGTCTATGGGAACCCGGTCCGGCTCTTCTCTGCTGAGAGCCTTTCGTACGCGGTCTCTTGGGGTCATAATACTGTTACCTCGGGGCCGAGTTTGACGGCTGACGTGGCCGGTGCGTAAGTCGAATGAGCTCGCCGTACAGGCCCTAGGGCTCAGGCCCCTTCCACCGCCGGCTACTCTAACAAATTACCAGCACTTGCGACCGATTGCAGTCGCTATACTGGGCTATGTAGTTTAGCTGTATTTGAATGTCAAGCAGAAAATTCGGCTGAGAGTGGTATACTTATCAATTGATAGTGATTGGATAGCTTCAATTCGGTCAATATCGGCTTGACAGGGGCATTCTACTGGCCTAAGCTGTGCCTTGCATTTGTATGATATCAACGATACACCGAACTGCAATAAGGTTGTGGCTGTCAAATCGAAGAGATTCACCGCAGAATCTTACGAGATAATATGGGTGAGTCTGGATTCCCCAATGTCGAAAAATCCCAACTGTAGTAACAATAACTCTCTCGGCAATTGCTCGGGGCCAATGCGGACCGCGCAAATCATGGTTGATCTCAAAACCGGCGAACTTACCGGTGAATGGACCCAGCGCATTACCCGATGCGTCAAGGATTTAAAGGGTATCTTTGGTGACGAAGAAGCGCGTCAGTCGCTCGACCCCGAAAAGATAGTATATCGCGTTGAGACATTCTTGCCCGTGAGCGAGGGAGAAGAGGGCGGTTTGTTTTGGGGAACAACATTCATCGAGCCTGGAATGGTGGGTAACGAATACTTTATGACCAAGGGCCACTACCATGCCGAGCGACAGCGGGCCGAGTATTACCTGACTGTTGCCGGCTGCGGAGCGCTGGTCCTTATGGACGAAAACCGGAGAACGACTTTCGAGGCCATGCGCCCTGGGACGCTTCATTACATTCCCGCCCGCACAGCGCACCGGGTGGCAAACACTGATGGGTCGATCCTGGCATTTTTGGCCTGTTGGCCGAGCGACGCTGGGCACGACTATGAATCAATTGCCGTCGAAGGCTTCGGCGCCCGGCTTCTAAGAGTTGGAGGTGTCCCGAAATTGGTCGAGGAACAATGAAGGCGATTGCCGTAGACTTGGGCGGAAGCCACGCGACATGCGCCTTAGTGGAAGATAGAACCATCCTCGATTCTCACGTCGTTCCCACGGATGGAACGGTCGGCCTGGGTCCCGTTCTACCTCGCATAGGCGAAGCAATCAAAGCACTCCTCTCTCGCGCGGGGGAGAGCGCCAGTGAGCAAGCCGGTCTCGCTTTCGGTTTCTGCGGCCTCGTGGATTACACCCACAATCGCATCGTATCAACCAATGCCAAGTATGACGACGGCCCGACCCTGGACCTGAGCGCGTGGTGCGGCAGAACGTTCGGTATCCCCCTGAAGATGGATAACGACGCCCGCATGGCGCTGTTAGGCGAGTGGTATGCCGGGGCGGCGCGTGGGTATGAAGACGTGGTCATGATCACACTGGGCACGGGCATTGGGGGAGCGGCTATGGTCCAGGGCCGCTTGTTCCGGGGGAAACATTCCCAAGCCGGTTGCCTGGGCGGACACCTTCCGGTCAACTTCCAGGGCCGCAAGTGCACGTGCGGAGCGATTGGCTGCGCTGAGTCGGAAGCGGCGACATGGTCATTGCCCGAAGTATGCCGAAGTACACCAGGCTATGAGGCAAGCGGTCTGGCCGAAGACGAACCGGCCACTTTCGAGAAGCTTTTTCGCTGGGCGGACAAGGATGACAGGGTTGCTCAAACGGTCTTCGATCGGTGCCTGCACGTGTGGGGATCGCTTCTGGTTGGCCTCATTCACGCCTATGATCCGGAAGTCATCGTCGTGGGTGGCGGTGTTATGAAGAGTGCTTCGCGGATTTTGCCATTCCTGCAGACCTATGTTGAGCGCTATGCCTGGACTCCTTGGGGGAAGGTCAAAGTTCTCGCCGCCGAATTGGGGAACGATGCGGGCCTCTTGGGGGCGGTCCCACTTCTTCAGGGGCTAACCGATCTATGAGGCCACCCTCCACGTACGACAAGTACCCTACCATATCGATCAGTTCGTCCTCCGCCGAATGCGCAGTGGGTTGGGAAAGCGTGGCCGCACGCTTGGGAAGCCCGAAGCCGCGGATATTGTGCGTCGAGTGCTACCCCGGCGTGGCCATCGAAGAAGTCGAGGCGGCCATTTCCCGCTCGCTTCAACCCGCGCAAATTTTCCGCTCCAGCGAATGCATGAGACCCGCCCCAGAACTGGAGCGAATGCTGTTCCCCATTCTCACCGACGATCCCGTGTTCGGGCATATGAACTGGCTGGGGATCGAGGACTTCATGGACCCGGGCAAGCTCACATTCATCCGTGACCAAATCAGGCGCAGCCTGGGTCTGACTCTCGTCATCGGTACGGGCGCCTACCTGCTTGCACCACACGCCGACGTCCTTGTCTATGCAGACCTGGCCCGCTGGGAAATCCAACGGCGACAGCGGCGAAACGAGATTTCCAACCTGGGTGCCGACAACCAGGAGGAACGGGCATCACTTAAATACAAGCGCGCATTCTTCGTGGACTGGCGTGCTGCCGATCGGTTAAAGCGGAAGCTTTTCTCCCGGATTGACTATCTGCTGGATGCGAATGATCGGCAGAACCCCAAGTTGATTACCGGGGCCTTGTTCCGGCGCGCTCTTCAGACCGTTGTGCACCGTCCGTTCCGCGTCGTGCCTTTTTTCGATCCGGGCCCCTGGGGCGGCCAGTGGATGCGCGAGGTGTGCGACCTCCCCAGCGATGCACCGAACTACGCATGGTGTTTCGATTGTGTACCGGAAGAGAATAGCCTGCGCCTGGGCTTCGGGAGCGTGAGTCTAGAAATTCCGTCCGTCAACCTGGTCTTCTTTCATCCGCGAGAGCTGCTCGGCGAAGCCGTGCACGGCCGCTTCGGCACGGAATTCCCCATTCGGTTCGATTTCCTGGACACCATGAGCGGAGGCAACTTGTCTCTGCAAGTTCACCCTCTGACCGAGTACATCCAGGACCGGTTCGGCATGAACTACACGCAAGACGAGAGCTATTATATGCTCGACGCGAAGGATGATGGCGGCGTCTTCCTGGGCCTCAAGGAGAATATTCGTCCCCCGGAAATGTTGGAGGCTCTGGAGCGAGCGCAACAGGGAGAGGGCCCCTTCCCCGTCGAACAATTTGTTAACCGATGGCCCGCGAAGAAGCACGATCACTTTTTGATCCCAGCCGGGACGGTGCATTGCTCCGCCCGGGACTCCATGGTGCTCGAAATTAGTGCTACACCCTACATCTTCACCTTCAAGCTTTGGGACTGGGATCGCCTGGATTTGCAGGGGCGACCGCGTCCAATTCATTTGCAGCACGGGCGAGAGAACATTCAGTGGGATCGAACGACGGAGTGGACTCATGGTAACCTCATCAACCGCATCACGCCAGTCGCAGAAGGGGACGGCTGGCGTGAGGAACGCACGGGTCTGCACGAGCGAGAGTTTATCGAAACCCGCCGCCATTGGTTTACGGGGAGAGTGCCACACCATACCCAAGGCGGCGTGAACGTGCTCAATCTCGTGGAAGGTCAGGAAGCTGTGGTCGAAAGCCCCGATAATGCTTTTGAACCCTTTTGGGTTCACTATGCTGAAACCTTCATTGTGCCTGCCGCCGTGGGTCCCTACACGATTCGCCCCACCGGGCAAGGCCGGCACGCCACCATCAAAGCCTACGTGAGGACTAATCCATGAGTTTTGATCCCGGGATCGATGTTCGCGTGACCGAAAGACCGATGGGATTTCAATTCGGCCCCGACGTATTCGGGCCGACTCCTGAGTATCGCAGCCTCGATTCAATCCGCCCAAGTCTCTATGATCCGGCCAGCGACGGCCCCGACCCGGTCTATGCGATCGCGATGGACGTGGGTAAACGCGAGCACCAACCGGAACTTGAAAAGCGCTATCTGCTGTTTGGGGTTGTCACGTACGCGGCCGGAAGGCTCGGGAACGAACCGGTGCGCAGTCAGGGTCATGTACATCGGGTATCCGCTCACAGCGGCTGGTCGCCGCCGGAAGTTTATGAGATTTGGCGAGGAAGGGGCATCGTCTACATGCAGGAGTTTGCGGACGACGACCCCGGGCGATGCTTCGCCGTGGTGGGTGAACCGGGGGATGTCATTGTAGTGCCGCCCGGCTGGGCGCACGCCACGATCAGCGCCGATCCTCAGACTCCACTCACTTTTGCCGCGTGGTGCGACCGCGAATACGGATTCGTTTACGATAACGTGCGGGCACGCTGCGGACTTGCCTGGTACGCTCTGCTCGACGATGGCGGGCAGCTCAAATGGCACAGGAATACCCATTACATCCCGCGGGATCTCGCGATCGGGCCTCCCCTTGACTACCGCGAGCTGGGCTTGGCAAAAGGAACGCCGATCTACTCCCAGTTTGAGAGGAGACCCGCAGCAATCCAGTGGGTTTCGGATCCCCTCCTCCGGAAAGAAAACTGGGCATACTTCACACCTTGTCGCACTGAAGTGCATTGAAGAAGCACCGAGATTCGCAGTCCTCTGACCATGGCCAGCAAAGATGAGATCGCCACGCGGGAGCAATGGATTTTGGACCACCTGCTACGCGTGGGTTCCATAACCGTCGAGCAGATTTGCCAGGAGTCCGGGGTGTCGCTCGCCACGGCGCGCAGGGACCTCCGCAATCTGGAGCAGCAAGGTCGCTTACGACGAAATTACGGCGGCGCCGTCCCCATAGAGCCGCTTCTGTATGAGCAATTCCGCCACGCTTCGAGTTACAAGGACCAAATCGAAAAACACGCCGACGAGAAGCGTCGCATCGCCCTGGCTGCGGCGCGCCTGATTTCCGATGGGGACACGATCGTATTAACGTCAGGGACTACCACCAACCAGGTGGCGCGGAGCATTCCGGCTGGCAGAGAGGTCACCGTCGTCACCAGTACCGTGAACGTGGCCATGGAACTCACCAACCGTCCGGGCGTGAGCGTGTTTGTAACGGGGGGTTTCCTGCACGGCGAATGGTTTTCCCTCATCGGCCCGGCGGCGATCCAGGCATTGAGCACCATTTTTCCCGAAAAGGCTTTCATCGGCGCCAACGGCGTTCATGCCCATCGCGGCGTGACCGCTTATCATCCGGACGAGGCCGCCCTTAACAACTCCATGGTCCGGCAATCGCGAGAGAGGATTGTCGTGGCTGACCATAGCAAGCTGGGGGTGGTCGCTACCCATCTGATCTGCCCGATAGAAGATATAACCTTAGTCATCACCGACACGGGGGCCACGGACGAGGCCATTGCGGGGTTCGTTCAAAAGGGAATAGAAGTACGCAGGGTCTGAATCACGACGTGGCCTTGCAACCTTTCCCCGACTCTCGACCCTAAGCAAGCGATGGTCCACGCTATGGGGGCTTATGAGCGCAAGGTGCACCGGCACTCTGCAGGCCGTCACCGGTGCGCTGTTGGGCGAATCAGGCTTGCGTGTAGTCCATGGCGTCCAGGTCGGCGATCAGGCCCGGCCCCGTTGGCTTCCAGTTCAGCTTCTGTTGCGTGAGCGCGCTGGAGGCCGGCATATCATGCCCGGCGAAGTGGGCAAGCCAGCCGAAATGTGCCTCAGCCTCCTCGGGCTTGATGCTGACCACCGGCACCTTCAGCCCGTGGCCCAGAGCCTCGGCGATGGCCTTCATCGACACGCCCTCCTCGTCGACGGCGTGGTAGGTCGCGCCCGGCGCCACCTTCTCAAACGCCAGGCGGTAGAGCCGCGCGACGTCGGACACGTGCGCAGCCGGCCAGCGATTGCCGCCGTCGCCGACGTAGGCTGACACACGCTTCTCGCGCGCCACGGCGTGCACGTACCGCACCAAACCCTGCTTGCGTGTGTCGTGAATCTGCGCCAGCCGCACCACGGAGGCGTTCACGCCGCGCGCTGTCAACTCCTTCACCGCCGCTTCCGAAGCCGCGCGCGGGTTCCACGCCGATGTCGGGCTGTCCTCCGTCGATGGCTTGCCGTCTACATTGGCTGCGATCCCCGTAGCCGAGGTGATCGCGAACGGCCGGTTCGAGCCCAGCAGCACCTCGCCTATCGCCTCGATCGCCTTGCGGTCGTCGTCGCAATTCTTCTGCAATTGCGAAAAGTCGTGGTTGAAGGCCAGGTGAATAACGCCGTCCGATTGGGCCGCTCCTTGGCGCAGGCTGTCCAGGTCCTCGATATTGCCGTGCAGGACCTCGGCGCCCGCCTTTCGCAGCCTTTCGGCGCCCGCCTCCGACCGCGTCAGCCCCAGCACCTGATGACCTGCCTCAATCAACTCCGGAACCAGCGCCGAACCGATGAAGCCCGGCGCCCCGGTCACAAAAATACGCATGAGGATGTCTCCTTTGAATCTCACAAATACGCGGCCACTCTGGGCCGTCGATTAGTAGATGGATTTCAGCCTGCGAACGATCTATACTGAAAGTCCGTATGATTGGTCCAATCGTCCCGACGGATCAGAGCCCCTCGACCCACAGCCCCGAATCTCGAGAATCCGCCCCTCAGCGATCGGGGATGCCGACCCGGCAACCAGGTCTGGCATCGAGTCAGCGTATGGACCCGCTCTCCGAGGTTCTCGCCCTTATGAAGCCGCAGGTTTACGTCTCGGGAGGGTTTGCTCTGCTGGGCGGCATGGCCATCCGCTTTCCCAAGCACCAGGGAATCAAATGCTACGCCATGCTTGCCGGCGAGTGCTGGCTGGTTGTGGAGGGCGTGTCCGAGCCGGTGCTGCTCCATGCCGGAGACTGCTTTCTGCTCCCGCGTGGACTTCCGTTCCGGCTCGCCACCGAACTCTCGCTCGAACCGGTTCTGTACACGGACGCCTGTGCCCGGCTCGGCATGAGGCATGAAGCCCCGGGAGTCACCGCAGGCGCGCGGTACATCGCGGGAGGCCACTTCGCCCTGACCGGCGACCACGCCGAGATGCTCCTGCAGTCGCTGCCGCCCATCGTCCACATCCGCCGCGAGTCGGACAAAGCCGCCATGCGCTGGTCGCTCGAACGCATGCGCGAGGAACTCCGCAACCCACAGCCCGGCGGTTCGTTGATTGCTCAGCAGCTCGCCTACATGATGCTCATCCAGGCGCTGCGCCTGCACTTGGCTGACGCTGCCAGCGCGGGTCGCGGCTGGCTTTCTGCGCTGTCTGACAAGCACATGAGCATCGCCATCACCAGCATGCACAACGACCCAGGACATCCCTGGACGCTGCAGTCGCTGGCCGAACGCGTCGGCATGTCGCGCTCGGTCTTCGCCCTGCGCTTCCGCGAGGCCGTCGGCGCTACGCCCATGGAGTACCTCACCCGCTGGCGCATGCTTCTGGCTGCCGACCGCCTGAAGAACTCCTCTGACGGCCTTTCCGCCATCGCGCAGTCGCTTGGCTACGAGTCCGAGAGCGCGTTCGGTAAGGCCTTCCGCCGCGAGATGGGCTGCGCTCCAAGGCAGTACACCCGGTCTACCGCGCCGTGCGCCATGCCTGTAAAGCACGGCGCTGAAGATCACGAGCAAGAACTTGTTGTAACCGGGTAGTAC
>JBKQVI010000015.1:0-9277 GCA_052139985.1 Terriglobia bacterium | reverse complement strand
GGAAACGCAAAGATCATCTCCATGCGATAGCGCATGATGAATGCGCCAAAGAACAGCATTGAGGTAGCCGCGTAGAACAGCACCGAAACCAGCAGCGACTGCTCAGTATAGAAAAGGAACGAGCGCCAGTTTGAACTTCGTGTCCAACGGCGGACGCAACGACACCTCGGACCTCCTGGTGGACGGCATCGCCGCCTCCAGTTACGAGCCCAATACGGCCATCTACACGCCGCTTTACCAGCCGAATGTGGATGCCGTGCAAGAATTCAAGATCATGCAGAACAACTACTCGGCGGAAGAAGGTTTCTCCGGCAACACCTACATCAACATGGTGATGCGCTCGGGGACCGACCAATTCCACGGAGACGTTTACGAATTCCTGCGCAACAACGACCTCGATGCCAACAACTTTTTCTCCAACGCCTCGGGTGGAAAACTTCCATCCCTGCGGAAAAATCAGTTTGGGGGCAGCGTTGGCGGGCCCATCCGGAAGGACAAGACCTTCTTCTTCTTCGACTATGACGGTGTGCGCGAGGCAGCCGGCACCACGCATACGGGCGGTGTTCCCGACGCGGCGGAGAGAACAGGCGACTTCGGCGAACTCTGTTCGCGGGCAGGCGGATCGTTCGGCACGGGCGGAATTTGTTCTGTTCTTGCCGGCCAGCTCTGGGACCCCTATTCCGGGGTGTACCAGCCCTGGGTGGCCCCGAACGGAAACAACGGGACCGGCCGCGTGCTGCAGACGCCCATTCCTTTTAACAACATGGCGTTATACACGAGCGCGGGCAATCCCAACCTGCCTGCGGCCTTCCAAGTTGCTCCGGTGGCGGGCAACCTCATTGATCCTGTAGCTTCGAAGATGATGAGCTACTATCCCATGCCCACCCCCGGCTTGACCAACCCCTACGACAACTGGACGGGTTCGGGCGCCAACACTGACGGCAACAACCAGTGGGACCTCCGCATCGACCAGCGCTTCAGCGAAAAGATGACTTTCAATGCCCGCTACTCGATGAGCTGGGGGCCCTATCAGAATTGGAACTGTTACGGGAACGCGCTCGATCCCTGCACGCAAGGGCCGGGCACGGGCGGGTCGCGACAGGTGGCTTTGAATATGAACTACACCTTTAGCCCCACCACCCTTTTGAGTGTTTCGGCGGGTTTCACCCGCGGTCTGTCCAATACTGAAGGTATCCAAAAGAGCTTTCCCAATTTCAGTCCTGTGACCACGCTCGGCCTTCCTTCCTATATCACGACGGACGGCACCATCGCTTCGCCGAACTACTACATGTACGGCGGCTACGCCAGCGTGAACGGAGCTGAGTCCATCGGCGCTCAGCCATGGTCCGTGTACAAGAATGGCAACCAGGTCTACCACATGCTGGCAACTCTCACTCACGTTACCGGCCGGCACGAGCTGAAGTTCGGGGGTGAGTGGCGCGTGCAGCAGCAGAACTGGTTCCAGGATGGAGCGCCCGGAGGGGTGCAGACCGAAGACCAATACGGCACCTCCGAGTATCCGAATACGGGCGGCGGCGATGCCATGGCCACCTTCCTCACCGGTGTGCCCGACCCCGGAACCTGGGGTGAGTACGAGATATCTCCCCACTTCGATACGCAGAACTACCGCTGGGGTGGATTCGCCCAGGACAACTTCAAGGTGACCAAGAAGCTCACGGTCAACGTGGGGTTGCGCTATGACCTGGAAATTCCCCGCACCGAACGGTACAACAAAGAAGTTAATTTCAGTCCCACCATTTCCGTTCCCATTTCGCCCGCGGCCATCAACGCTGCGACGTGGCCGAGTGCGCTTCCCGGCTCCATTCCCAACGTGACCTCACCGGTGGGTGGACTGGTGTACGTTACCGATGCGGACCGCCATATCGTGAATACCACCTACACGGATTTCGGTCCCCGTTTGGGCCTTGCCTATCAGATGAAGAGCAAGTTGGTTCTCCGCGCCGGGTACGGCTTGTTCTACAATCCCACCATCTTTGGCAGCCAGGGCGCCGGAGTGACCGGCAATGAGGGTTTCGAAGCGACCACCAGCTCGCTGCTCACCATGAACGGCGACGGCGTAACGCCTTGGGGACGTGTCAGCAATCCTTTCCCCAATGGCCTCCTGTACCCTTCGGGGTCGTCGCTCGGGGTCAAAACCAACCTCGGCCTCGGCGTTGCCGAACCGCTCCGCAACGGCAACATCCCCCCCTACACGCAGACGTGGAGCATGGGCTTCGAATATGAACTTCCCGGGGGCTGGATGGTCGATGCCAACTACCTCGGCACCCGCGGCACGCACCTGTACTACTACGGCTCGGGCGCGTTGCAGTACCTCGGGCCCTGGGTGGAGCAGGAAGCCACCAACCCGGCACTGGTCAACGCGCTGAGTACCTACGTCGCGAACCCCTATTCCGGCGTCATCAGCACACCGGGATGCGGGATTTGCGGATCGACCATTCAGGCCGGCCACCTGATGCAACCGTACCCGCAGTTCAGCTCGGCCGCCGAGACGGACTTGCCGGTCGCCAACTCCATCTATAACGCCTTCCAGCTCAAGGTGGAGAAGCGCATGGCGCATGGTTTGTCAGCGATGGTGAGCTATACGAACTCCAAATCCATCGACGACGCGTCCGTGTCCACCAGCACCACGTGGATCGGCGGGTTCTCCTCCTTGCGCGATCCCAACAAACTGAGCCTGGAGCGCTCGCTCTCGGAATGGAACATCCCGCAAGTGCTCCAGTTCAGCTACATCTGGCAAGTCCCCTATGGACGAGGCAAGCATTGGGGCAGCAACCTGAACTCGATTGTGGATGGCTTCCTGGGCGGTTGGCAGACCAGCGGTATGTGGCGCTTCGACAATGGCCAGCCGATCAGTCTCGGCGTGACCGGCGCCTCAGCCCCTTGGGGTTACTCGGCTACCTATCCTGACATGGTGGGCAAGCTCAAGATCAACCCCAAGTCGCAGTGGTTCGGGCCAAATGGTAATTACTTCGTCGATGGCGGGGCTAACGCCATGATCGTTCCTGCCCCCTATACCATTGGCAATGCCCCACGCGAGCAACCCAACGCGCGCATTCCGGGAACCAATAACGCAACCATGGCTTTGTTCAAAGATATCCCCTTGCACTTCCGCGAAGGGGCCAAATTACAGATCAGAGCCGAATCCTTTAACGTTTTCAACCACCCGCAATTTGGCGGCATCCAAACTACTTTCAACGAAAGTAGCTTCGGCGATGTCGATAGCCAAGTGAATTCACCTCGTCAAGTCCAGTTGGGTCTGCAGCTCTACTTCTGAATCCTGCCGCACGTAAACCTTCAGGGAGGGGCACGAGGCCCCTCCCTCTTTTTCTGCGGCATCGTCGCCTCAAAAGGTTCCCGTTTGCATCCGCAGCGCTTTCCCGCCGGCGTGAGCTATTGCCGGCGATTGGGATCCCTGGGGACTGCTTTCCGTCCGCCGCAACCAATCTCTGTATATCCATCCCACGCGGCGCGCGTGCAGCCACGGTATAATTGCAAGAACATCTTTGCGGTGACCCAGTTGGGGGATAAGGAAAGCCCGTGGCCAAAAACATCGAGAAGCAAATTGCCGAGCTGCGCGACGAAATCCGCTTCCACGAGCACCAGTACTACGTGCTCGACGATCCGAAGATTTCCGATTTCGAGTTCGACAAACTGATGCAGCGCCTGAAGGATCTCGAAGTCCAGCATCCCGAGTTCGTCACGCCCGACTCACCAACGCAGCGCGTGGGCGGGGCCCCCGCCGCGGAATTACCCAAAGTGCGGCACACGACGCGCATGATGAGCCTGGATAATACGTACTCGGTGGATGACCTGCGCGACTTTGATCGCCGCGTGCGCGAGTTGGCGGGGCGTGACCAGGTGGAGTATGTGGCGGAATTGAAGCTGGACGGCCTTTCCATGGCCCTCACGTATCAGGATGGCAAGCTGGTGCGGGGAGTCACGCGTGGTGACGGCAGCGTGGGCGAGGACGTGACCTTCAACATCCGGACAATCCGCTCCGTACCGTTGCAACTCGATGCCAAGAAACTGGCGTTGATCGGCCATCCGGCGCAATTTGAGGTGCGCGGCGAAGTCATCATGACCCGCAAGGCGTTTGAGAAGACCAACGCCCAGCGCGAGGCGGCGGGTGAACCGAAGTTTGCCAATCCGCGCAACTCCGCGGCGGGCTCCATCCGCCAACTCGATCCGCGCATCGTAGCGGAACGCAAGCTCGACATGTTCGTTTATTACCTTCAGGTGCAAGGTGTCGAACTCGCGGGCGAGCACGCGCATGCGCTCGAAACGCTCTCCAAAATGGGATTCAAGGTGAATCCCCATTGGCGGCGCTGCCCGGCGTTCGACGATCTGTTGGCTTATATCCAGGAGTGGGAGACCAAGCGCGAAAGCCTCGATTACGAGATCGACGGAATCGTTATCAAAGTTAATAATACGCGACTGTGGCAGGAACTGGGGACCACGGCGAAGTCGCCGCGCTGGGCCGTGGCATATAAGTATCCGGCACGCCAGGCGACCACGCGCGTCATGGATATTCGCGCCCAGGTGGGCCGCACCGGTACGCTTACACCGGTGGCCGACCTTGAACCGGTGGATGTGGGCGGCGTTACCGTCAGCCACGCGACGCTCCACAACATGGATGAGATCGAACGCCTCGGCGTGAAGATCGGCGACACGGTACTGATCCAGCGCGCCGGCGAGGTGATCCCGCAAGTGGTGAAGGTGGTGACCGCTGCGCCGGACGGGCGCGCTTTCGAGATGCCCACGAAGTGCCCGGTGTGCGGCGGGGATGTCCATCGCGCGGAAGGCGAAGTGGCTTACCGCTGCGTCAATACGGCCTGCCCCGCCAAACTCAAGGAATCGCTTCTCTACTTCGCCGGGCGGCGCGCCATGAATATCGATGGACTGGGTGACGCGTTGGTGGACCAGCTTGTGGACAAAGGTTTGGTGCATGATGTGGCCGACCTCTACCACCTGACGCACGAGCAACTCACTGAGCTCGAGCGCATGGGCGATAAGTCTGCGCAAAATCTGTTGGATGAAATCAAGCGCAGCAAGCAGATGGAATTGGCGCGCGTCATCTTCGCTCTGGGCATCCGGTTTGTGGGCGAGCGCACCGGACAACTGCTGGCCAACCACTTTGGCTCGGTCGATAAACTAGCCAAAGCGACCGCTGAAGAACTGGTCGAAGCGGAGGAAGTGGGACCGCGCGTGGCAGAGGCCATTCAGGAATTCTTCGAGGAAAAGCGCAACCGCGAGGTGATCGAGAAATTGCGTGAGGCCGGCTTGAAGTTTACGCAGGAGCAAACGCGCCAGGCGGACGGCAAGCTGGCGGGAAAGCAGTTCGTGCTGACGGGGACGCTGCCCACCTATTCGCGCGATCAGGCTAAACAAATGATCGAAGAGAGCGGCGGGCGGGTCGTCGGTTCCGTAAGCAAGAAGACTGATTACGTGGTAGTAGGCGCCGACCCCGGTTCGAAACTAGACAAGGCGCGCGTCCTGAAAATCAAGACCCTGGACGAGGCGGGGTTGCGCGAGTTGCTCAACCTCGCTTGACTATGCCCCAATCGAGGTCTAATCTTCAATCAACAGATGCGCTCGAACCTCGCGAGAAAGTCCCTTCGGGGGAGATATGACCACGCCTGTTTCCAGTCCTAATATCGAGGCAAGTTAACCGGGAGGTGCATTATGCTTTCCGTTCGCTTGGTGCAAATGATTGAGGACCACGCGGAGGAGTTGACCCAGGAGCTCATCAAGGACCTCAAGAGCAATCCACGAACCCCGCATTACCATCAACTGACCTCCGATGAGTTGCATTATCGGACCTACGCTGTTTATAGGAACCTTGGCCATTGGGTAAGCCAAGGGAGTGAGGAACCGATCGCCGCGAATTATGCGGATCTGGCGATTCGCCGCTATGCGGAAGGCGTTCCGCTCGATGAAATCGTCTACGCCTTGATTTCCACCAAATATCACCTTTACGCATACGTTCGGACGACCGGCCTGATGGATTCGGCTGTCGAGTTGCATCAGGAAAGGGAGCTCCGCCGCCTGATCGGGCACTTTTTCGATAACGCGATTTACTACACGGTAAAGGCGTACGAGCAGAAGGCGGCTATGGAGAATCCGGCGATTGCGAGGAAGGTGGCAGCCTGATCGGCCCGTTATGCCCCGGCAGCGGGATTTCAAATCGCGGACAGGGTTGCGGCGACAAGGGTAAGAACTGCCCGTGCCTGTAGTGTACACGCCCAATTCGCACTCAGGGTGTCTCGGCCCTTTCGGAGTCAATTTCTTCGTTGTCCGCTATCATTTGGGATGGCCCCGCCACTGCTCAAACAGTTCGGGGTACGGAGCGTCACTAACATGCGTATCGCCGTTTCGGTTTCTGAAAAGGAGAAAGTCCGAGATGCGGAGTCGCCCTACTTCCAAGCTCTGCTAGCGGCGGGCGCCGAGAAGGACGAGATTGAACTTGTGTCGGCCGCCGATGTCGCCCGCGTGCGCGCCGAGGATTACGATGGAATCCTGTTTACCGGCGGCGAGGATGTAGACCCCTTCTTTTATGGGGAGAAGAAACAGCACGAAAACATTCATGACCACCGTCCTCGCGACGAATTTGAGTTCTCCCTGCTGGAGGACGCACTGGCTCGTCGTGCTCCCATTCTGGGAATTTGCCGCGGCGTGCAGATGATCAATGTGGGATTCGGCGGCACTCTTTACCAGGATATGAAGGAGGACGCTGAGCCGCAGCTTGAACACCGCCAGACCGATGCCGGGAAGTCGCGTCAGGAGCCCACCCATTCCGTGCTCGTTACGGACGCGGATTCGAGCCTGGGTTCAATCGTTCAGGGGACCTGCCGCGTTAACAGCCTGCATCACCAAGCGGTGAAACGGCTGGGCCGAGGGCTGAAAGTCACGGCGCGTTCCGAGGATGGATTTGTGGAAGCTGTCGAATCCGCCGAAGAGTATCCATTCCTCATGGCTGTGCAGTGGCATCCCGAAGAAATGGTCGGCAACTCCAGCGAGCAGCGCGAGATATTTGTGCGCTTCGTGGCAAAATGCCGCGAGGGTGCCGCGCGCGGGTAATGCTGGGTCTTGCGGCAGTGCTTTTCTCCGTGGTCTCTGTGCGCTACGTGGTGCGCTTTTCTTTGCGAAAAGATTTAACCACGGAGGCCACGGAGATCACAGAGAACAAACGCAGACTGCATACGCCCTTGGGCCGCAACGTACCGGAGTGCACTGATGGACGAACTTATTATCGAACCTTTGCAAGTTCACGACATGATGCAGAAAGGTGTGAAGTTCTTTCTGCTTGATTGCCGCGAGCCGTGGGAATATCAGATCGCCCGCATCGAGGGAGCCACGCTGATTCCGATGCGCCAGATTCCCCAAAAGGTCGATGACATCCCGAAGGACCAAGCCGTAGTGGTTTACTGCCATGCCGGAGTGCGGAGCTTCAACGCCGCGTCCTGGCTGAAACAGCAGGGAGTGAACGCGCTCAGCATGAGCGGCGGCATCGATCGATGGTCAAGAGAGATCGATATCAAGGGGCCCAGATACTGAAAGAAACGTTCCAATCAACAAGTTCGTACTCAGCAAAAATCAAAACGGGAAGAGAAGATACCGCCATGCCCAAACTGAAAATATATCTCAAACCCACCTGAACCAGTTGCCGCAAAGCAAGAGGTCTCTTGCTGGAAAAAGGTGTGGAACTGGACGAACGCGACTTAGGGAACGACCGATTGACGGCGGAACAACTCGACGCCCTGATCGGCCGCCGCAACTATATCGACTTCTTGAACCCCCGGAATGAACTGTACCGCCAACGAAAGATGAAGGAACATCCACCGGTGCGTGATGAGGCGCTGAAGCTCATGGCGCAGGAACCCAACCTGATCCGCCGGCCCATTGTGATTCGCGGCGGCCAAATGGTTCTGGGCTACGACGAGGAAGGCCTGCGCAAACTCGCGAAGTGAGAAGTAATAAGCTATCACCTCGACCTTGTAAGCCGCCGGCGAGGGTGGTGGGTCAATTTGATGTAGAAGGCAACTTTACGCCGCCACATAGCGAGGCAAAATGGCCGCTACAGCATCAAATTGACCCACTACCGCCGAAAGCAGTGCGACATTCTCGTGCGATTTGTGGCGAAATGCCGGGAGGGGACTGCGCGACATGTCGGCCGCATATGAGACAGTAGCTATCGAGAAGTTCAAGGCGGCCTGGATTGCCGCAGTGAGAGCCAGTGATGTCGATCGTCTGTTGGCCATGGTAACGGATGACGTGGTAGCAATGCATCCGAACAGGAAGACGACAAAGGGGAAGAAGGAACTCGGCGACGATTTCCGCCGGTTCTTTGCGAAATTCCGGATGGACCAGACTGCGAACTCCGAAGAAACCGTCGTAGCCGGCGAATGGGCCTTTGACAGAGCACGGGTGAGCACGAAAGTCACGCCAATTGCAGGAGGTGAGCCGTCACAGGTCAACTCGGAGGTCATCGTGATCTTGCGGCGCGACGACGATGGGTTCTGGAAGTTCGCGCGTTCGATAGCCGTCATCCGTTAGCACGGAAGGACCCTCGGATCTTAACCCCGAGAACGTTCCGAGGACGTTGGCCATCACGACGCGAGGCACCGGAAGGGGGCGTACGCAGCGCCCCTCCGCCTGGCCGCGCACTTGTCTCTAGCCAAAGCTCCCCTCGGGGGCTATGCTTACCCCGTCGTCCGAAGCCCCAAGGAGCGAGGGACCATGCCGACCAAGATTGTTTTTGTGCAAGGCGACATCACTGAGATGCGGGTGGACGCAATTGTCAACGCCGCGAGTACCGACCTTACCATGGATACGGGTCTGGCGGGCGCCATTCGACGCAAGGCGGGAGAACGCATTCAAGAGGAGTGTGAGCGCGTGGCGCCGATCCGCCTGGGAGAAGCGGCGGTGACCACGGGTGCGAATCTGCAGGCCCTTTTTGTAATTCATGCTGCCAGCATGCGGCCGGATGAGAAGGCCACGGCGGACTCTATTCGGCTCGCGACCAATGCCAGCTTGATGCGGGCGGAGGAGAAGGGGATTCGGAGCATGGCCTTTCCCGCCATCGGTACGGGTGTGGCGGGCTTTCCCCCGGTGGAATGTGCCCTGATCATGGTGAAAGCAGTGCTCGAGCACATCGCGGTGCGCACGAGTCTGGAGAAAATCTACTTTGTGTTGTTCGACGACGCGACACTCAAGGTGTTTGAAGGAACTTACCAACAGTTAACTGCCCGCCCAGCGG
>JBKQVI010000014.1:0-8769 GCA_052139985.1 Terriglobia bacterium | reverse complement strand
GCGGTTCTTCACCTGGCCGTCGCGGCGAAAGGATTCGCGCAGGAGCACGGCGGGCGGGGAGTTGCGGTTGGGGACGGTGGCGATATACATGACTTCTGTATATCACTACAGACTTGTAATGTCAAGGTAAATATTATATATACATGACTACAAATCGCCCCACAAATTACCGCATCTCGCTGGTGCGCAACAACTTCAGCACATTGCTACGCGGAAGATCCGTCTGAACACCGCACGTATTTGGGAAGAACCGAGGAGGAACGCAAACTACGCGTGCCGCCGCGCTACTGCTTGCCTTCCAGAAGCTCGGCGATACTGAGGATTTGAAGGCGCGGGTAGCGCCCTGGGAAGTCCTTCGATTGGTAGAAGCCCCCGGCGGCGGCTTCCGTCAGCACGGGCTTGGTGGGCTCGCGCAGTGTAGTCAGGACCCCAATTGGGGCATTCTCCCATTCCAAGGTGCGTTTCACAGCGCGGATATCCTTTCATTTGCAGGCACTACGCTCATGACGATCGGCCAGCCAACGTCTCCTCCACCCGAGTCAGCCAGCGATCGAAATGATGACATTCTTGTCGAAGCTTCGCCAAACCTATGTGTTTAGTGATTAAGGGTCCGGACACGGGCTTATTGTATTCCGGTAGCAATCTGAGGATTTGCTTCGATGGTGCGCAATCTTCCCGCTCGTTGATATGCTCAGGGGTCTCCACTGCGCTGCGGATAACTTGCAATTCTGCCAGCTTGGGGCCCATCTCCGGAAACGCGATAGCAAAGCTCTGCGGATCGGAAAAAAGCAGCGCCTCAAATTCATGGAGCTGAACATAGGGAATGAAACGCGGATAGCTGATATTGGCCGCAAAGCTTTGTTCTAAGGACTCGACTTTTTCGAGCGGGTCGGCGATGCGGCGAGATGACGCGATGGAAGGGAAATCCGCAGGCAACTTGTACAAGTCCACCATGGTTGTAAACCATGAGTCCAAAGCGCCGTCCTGCTTTATCCATCGTTCAAGGTCTCTTCGCAAATGGGCAAAGGCAACCAATCCTCCCCGATAGGCCTTTCCACCCCTTCTTCCCGTCGTCACACAATGGGCATCGCAGAAGATTCCCTTGGCTCCCAGTTCTGGGGCAAGCAGGGTGCGGACAAAGGTCTCCTCCGTCTGACCCTCCACAACCAGGTGCAATCGCATGGCTAGGAGGGCCTCCCGCCAATTACATTTTTCTCCCACAATTCCGAAAGGGTATATTCCTCAAGCCATTCGTGGAATTCGGATTCCGTGAGCCGTTGGAACGTCGACTCTCGGCCCGTTCGATTTACCACGACGAGATCTTCAGGGGTAAAACGATCGACCAGCGAAACGGACTGTGTTGCCAGGATGATCTGGGCATGTCGCGACACGGATCGTAGCAACCCGGCGAGGACTTCAATGGCGTACGGATGAAGACCTAATTCCGGCTCGTCCAGGAGGATCACATCGGGAAGGTGGGATTCGGGCTGTTGGAGGAGTGCTACGAGCGCCATTATTCGCAGCATGCCGTCGGCAGCTTGGCTGGCCGTAAACACCCGGTCAGTGCCCCTCTCGCGCCAGGCAAGCAGCACCTTTCCGAATTCAGGCTTTAACTCGAATTCCGCGAAAAACGGCAGAATGAGGCGAATGGTTTCCAAGATTCGCGAGTAGTACTTGGGATATTGCTGCTGGAGCCGGAGGAGAAAAGGACCTAAATTTCCCGCGTCTTCCTTGAGCCACCGGCCATCTTCTGTACTCCACTTCTGGCGAATGCGCGAAGTTTCCGAGGTGTCGTGAAATTGATGGACAATGACGTTTTGAAGCAATGTCGCTAGAGTGATTGCTACCGGATTGCCACCATCTGCCGACTTTATTAATTCCGGCTCTCTGTGGCCTACGCCGAGGATATACACTTCAGGGCGGGCTAGCCTGCCTGAGCTGGAAAAGCGAAATATCTCCTCTGTGTATATCAACGTGTCTCCAGCCGCGTATGCCAAACGGAAGGAATACTGGTACTCCCCGAGGTCTGTGGCAAGGACAAGATGGGCCTCGATGTCGCGGGTGTGTTCTGGGCCGTCGTGCAAAATGGCGCTCGCCCCTCCCAATTTCGCCACGTGCTCCTGTAACTGGCCGGGTGGGACCATGGCCGAAGAGAGCAAGCGGAAGAAAGAAAGAAAATTCGATTTCCCGGCCCCGTTCGGCCCGATGAGCACAGTGATCGCGCCGGGTTGGAAGTCTGCGAGCTCCCTGAAAGTCTTAAAGCCGCGAAGTGTAATGCTCTGTAGGCGCGCCATCCCTATTTCTCCTCACGTTCAACTACTCGTCTTTTCCTTCGTCTGGTTAATATACCTGCCCATCTTAACGGCATAATGAGCGAAACTCCACTTGTGATAGCCGCGGCTATCAAAGTTGACTCCTGTCAGGCTTGGCGCGGCTCACTCGTGACGATTTCCTTGTAGACCGCCTCGGCTTCCAAGCTCCATTGCCATGTATCTTCGAAGGCAGTGATTTGCGCGGCGGATTCCTCGCCGCTCTTTTCCTTGAAGAGCACATTGTAGTTGGCGTTGGAATTGAACGGCGGGTCGAGGTAGATCAGGTCAATGCTGGCGTCCGCGACGCAGTCGCGCAAAATATTCAGGTTGTCGCCGAAATACAGCTTATTCTTCCAGTCCATCGCACGGGAGAATACCACAACCATCGCCACAGTGCGCAGGCATGTCGGAAACCGCACCGGCCGCCAGTTGACGATAAGTCGCCGTACCACTTCTCTGCCCCCCTGTGGGATGTTTTTGGGGCCGGTCCGGTCGGAAACGCCAGTCGAAATGTAGAAACTCGAGGGCCCAGGCTGCTCTCGCAAGAGCAGCCTGGGCGTGTTTTTTTGAGCCGTGCTCACACGGATAACCACCTCGGCGCCGAAAACGCCGTCCAATGGTTCTTAACTGTCGCTAAGGTAAGCCACTGGTTTGACCCGTGAGATCTGTGGTGTCCTTGCGCTCTGTGAGATCTCCTTTGAGGGTAAACAGCGGGTTTTTGTGGGCCTTTCCGTTGCAAGGCCTCCGCGATCTTCCTGCGAAACAGATCGTGTGCTCCCGGGCGCGAGGTCACTTCACGCCGGCGTTGGTCTCCAGGATTTCTTTCACCTTCCGATAGGACTCATTCTCGGGAGTCAATTCCAGGGCCTTATTAATAGCGGCCAGTGCCTGGTTGGTCCTACGGGCTCCCGTGGGAAAGCATCTGCGCTCGGTGGAGTTGGACGGGAAACCTTGGACGGACTTTGACCCCGGCAAGGAAAGAATTCGGCTGCCCAATCAGGCCGGAGAAATCCATATTAAGGCCCGTTTCTAGGTGCGACCAGGCGGTCACGGGACTACTTTGGGCGCGTCCGGCCCGGTGGGATCAGTTTCCGAAAATTCTCCCCGCGTTCGCATGTACACCTGGTCAATCTGCTTTCTCGATTCCTCCAGCTTTTGGAATGCCGCCAGCTCTCGGCGCGAATCGGCTTCGCGTCCCAGTTGCCGGAACGCCGTGCCTAACTGATAGTGGGCGGTTGGATTAAGGGGATCCAGGCGAGTGGCCGCGAGGAGTTGCTCCACCGCCTTTTCCGGCTCGCCCACTTTAATCAAGGCCGCACCTAGCGCCTGATGCACATCGGCGTCATTGGGCTGGAGTTGGAGGGCGCGCGAGTAGTGCTCAATGGCGGTCCTATAATCCCTCCGCAGCGTGCAAACGGTGCCCAGCCGATACTCGGCATTCGCGTCAGCAGGATTCTCCGCCAAGGCCGCCCTGAACTCCTTTTCGGCGGCTTGGAGTGCCGGCGCCTGCCGTGAGTCCTGAAGGATGGCTTCCCCTAACTCGTAATGGACACCGCGCAGTTTAGGGTCGATCTCCAGCGCCTTGCGGTACTGGATTATAGCGGCGTGAGCCTCGCCCCGATTGATCGACATCTCCGCCATGAGCTGGTGGGTGCGGGCCGCGTCGGGCGCGGCCAGCAGCAAAGCGTCGCAAGATCGATTGGCGAGATCCGCATAGACCCGGGCGGTTGTATAGAGCACGTCCACATTCGTAGAATTGGAGGAGAGCAGCGTCCGAGCCACCCCGGCGGCCCCTTCGAGGTCGCCGGTCTGATATAAAATCGTCGCTAGCTCCAATCCAGCTTGAGTTTCGAACGGACCCCCAGGAAGATGCGGCAGGGCCTCTTGGAGCAAGCGCCGCGCCTCGGCCGGGCGCCCCATGCGCCCTTCGCACATTCCCAGATATGCCTGTACCTTCCACACCTTCGGCTGCATCTCCAGGACCTTGCGAAACTGCTCGGCGGCGCCGGCCCAATCGCTCTGAAAAAAACGCATCACCCCCACGTTGCCGCAAGCATCGAGATTGTTGGGATCCAGGGTAAGGACGGCCCGGAACTCCCGTTCGGCTGCTCCGAAATCACTGGACCGTAGTGCCTGTTGCGCCCTCTGCATGTGGGCCTGAATCTCCTGCTGTTTGGAAACCGTACTTTGAGACCCCAGGCCCGATAGAGCCAATACCGTCGTGATGAAGAGCAAGCCGATCCGCTTCCCCAACCGGCCCCCCATCGCACCCCTTCCTTTAGGGTTAAGCCAGTTTAGAAGAACGGTACACACGCAAAACCACCTCCCATCTGTGATCGGAGTATCGCACAACTCGAAGTAAATCTATCTCCACCGCAGCCTCCTCAGTAGGTGCTTGAAAACATTTCGTGCATAATTCTCGCGAAAACAGAATGACTCCCTTTCGATTCTTAGGAATCGGGTTGTGACTAGCGTCTGCACCCGGTCGGAGAGCTGTTGTTTTTTTGGAGGGCCTGAAGACGTTCCAGATAAACTTTCCCCTCAGGACTGCCGGCCGTCACCTTGGCGAGATTGCAGAGCGCTTCTCTATTTTCCGGATCTGCCTTGAGCGAGAGTTCCCAATGGCGCACCGCCTCATCGAGCTTCCCCAGATGCTGCAGATTCTGTCCGAGCAGAAACTGTGCCACGGCATTGCGTGGTTCCACGCTGACCAACTTCTCCAGCGCTTCCGTCGAGAGCGCGAAATTGTTGGTCTGCCGCTCCACGAGCGCCAGCAAATAGAGCGTGGGGGGGGAGTCGGACCCCAACCGATAGGCTATTTCCAACGGCGGGCGAGCTTCCTCCCGCCTGCCGAGGTCGTAAAGGACTTTTCCCAGATTGTCGTGGGCGATCGGCGAGTCTGGGCCGAGGCGGACGGCCTCAGAAAACTGCGCGAGCGCCCCCGCCAGATCGTGCTGGTCCTCCAGGGCAATCCCCAGGTTCAGGTGGGCTTCGGCGGAATTCGGCTGGAGCTCAATCACCTTCCGAAAATGCGGCAGGGATTCCTTTGATCGACCTTGCTTGATCTCACACATGCCCAACGCCTTGTAAGCCAGTGCGCTGTCGGGAGCGAGTTGCACGGCTGTCCGAAAGTGCTCCTCCGCTTCAGCGTAATTACTCTCACCCGCCAGCACTAAGCCCCAGTTCAAATGCGCCTGTGAACATTTTGAATCAGCCTGAATAGCCTTCTGAAACAGATCTACCGCTTCGTCGCGCTTCCCCTGGCGTGCATACAAAGCCCCCAGGTTGCTCTCCGCGTCCGCATAGGTGGGGTTGATTTCCAGGGCAGCCCTGAACTCGCGCTCCGCCTCTGCCAAATGTTCTTCCCCCAGGTACAGAATCCCCAACCGGTTGTGCACCTCCGGTATGTTTGGACCCAATCGCGCCGCTTCGTTCAGCGCGACCTCTTCCTCCTGCCGCCGCCCCAGTCGCTCGAGAGCCAAGGCAAGGTTATAGTACATCCGGGCATCCACCGGCCAGAGCTTGATTGCCTCGCGGTACGTGTCCACCGCCTCGGCCGCCTCTCCCTCCTCCAAAAGCGCGTTGGCCTTCACCCCCAATCGCGCGGCTTTGTCTGCCGCTTTACTTCCTTGGTTCGCCTTTTCAAACGCGCGAAACTCTTCCGCAGCTTTTTGCGGTTGCCCCTGCTTCTGATAGATGAGCGCCAACTGGTAGGGCACTTCGGGCGCCTGGGGGTTCAACTTGCCCGCGATTTCAAGATGGGCCATGGCTTCGTCATCGTATTTTGCCCGGGCTAAGACCATTCCCAACCTGTACTGGACCTCGAAGTCATTGGGTTTCAAATCCGCTGCTGTCTGGAGCTGCCTGATGGCCTTATCGACTTCCCCCAGGTTGCGGTAAACATCCCCGAGCACGAGGTGACCCTCAGAGTCCTCGGGCACGCGGCGAATGTATTCCTCAAGCAGCGGTAGCGAGCCAGCATTGTCCCCGATGTCTGTAAGCGTTTTGGCCAATGCCAGCCGAGCCGTGTCATTCTCGGGATCGAGCCGCAAACACGCCTCAAATTCCGTCTGCGATTCACGGAAGTCCTTATGTCTCGCGTACAGAGCTGCTAGGTTATAGTGGGCGGTCACGGATCGCGGATAGGCAATTACTAGCGTCCGTAACTCTGCCAGTGCAGCGTCGGTGTCCCCGTTGTTCTCGAGCGCAATCCCCAGCGCTAGCCGCATCGGGTAGACGAGCTCTTCGGTGGGGTTGGAGGCGAGGCTCTGACGAAGGTAGTGAATCTCCGCTGGGTACTTCTTCTGCTCGTGGTAGATCTGCGCGAGGTTTGATGCCGCGCCCACAAAACCCGGTTTGATCTTGAGAGCTTCCTCGAATTCCTGTGCCGCTGCCTCCAGGTCGCCTAGATTCTTGAGGGCCAATCCCAGGTCATTATGGGCCCCGAAGAAATCGGGCTTCTGTTTTGTAACCGTCCGGAACTCTTCGGCAGCTTGCTTGTACTCCTGACGGGAGAGCAGCGCCAGACCGAGATTGTAACGGGTTTGCCAGGAGGTAGGTTCGAGCTGGAGAGCCTGCCTGAAACTCGCAATCGCACACGTAAGTTGTTCATCTTGTGTAAACAGCGCGCCGAGCGTGCTGTAAGCGCCTGCGGAAGGGTGTTTTTGCAGACTTTCTATCACCAACGATAAATCACGGGACTCTTTTCCGGCTTCCAGACAGGCCGTGGGCAGGCTCAATGATTGATGCTGGGGGGCAGTTTGACCCACGGCTTCCGCTGAACCCCGGACGACGAGGCCAAACAAAAGCAGCGTGACCAAAACGGAATGAGGCGAGCTTTCCCGCAGCTTGCGCCAAGGAGACATCGATCACCCTCGTCCCAATCCAAGAGTCGCAGGTATAGAGACCTGGCGAAACCTTGTCAAGAATTGCAGTACAAATTGAAGGATGGCATCGGACTGGCCCGGATTGATCCTCCACTTTTCCGCTTAGGGGCTTACCCCTGCATCCATACGACCCTCGCCTTCTCCGCGCCACGACTTGCAGATCAGGATCATGCCATGGCTGGTTCGCTTGCCAGACACGCGTTCACGAGATGGAGCAGAGACTTCCAGCCGCAGGAACAGAGGATCACCCGGCTTCCAAAAACCTCGGCTCCCTTTAGGAACAGAGAGCCAGTAATCAACCCAGGCTGAAAGGTCCGCATGACCGGCCCTGCTACAATCAAGCAAGCCACTAACAAGGTCATGGCCCATCGTGTCGGCATAGACATTTTCACTTCCCACTTATAGCTTGCATCACTTTGCAGCCACCAAGACTGAATACGGCAGTCCTTCCTTGATGGGCATGACAGGCGAAACCCGGAAGAGAACCTTCGGGGCCGTCTAAGGACAGCCCCGAAAGCGGGTACAGGAACTAGAAGACGATACGCGCCCCCAGTTGAAGGTTACGGTTTGAAATGGCCGACGAAATGACCCCGGCACTCGTCGGGGCGGGGGTGACGCCCGTTTGGACTGAGCCAAAATTGGGGTGGTTGAGCACGTCGATCACGTCCATCCTAATTTGTAGCTTTGATTGTTCACCAAGGTGGGGAAGCTTGAAGCTCTTGGAGAGGGAAGTGTTCATGTTAAAATAGCCCGGTCCGGACAGGATATCCCGCCCGCTGTTGCCATAGGTGCCAGGCGTAGCCGCAACAAAACAGGCCGGGTTAAACCATTCCGAGATGGTGGGGTGGCTAACTTTTCCATTGCACACCCGGTTCGGGTACCAAGTTCCTGACCCCGAGAAATCATCGTTGGGGCCTCCCCAAACGGGGCTAAATGGCTCGCCGTCCGACGCTTGCCAGGTGTTGGATAATTGCCAGCCGCCCACCACGCCGTTCAAAACGCCGCCCTGGTTCAGCAAAGTTTTCCCCTGGCCGAAGGGTAACTGGTAGACAAAACCGCCGTTCCACGCCTGCCTGGCGTCAATTTGGGAGTTACCATAGAGGGATCTCGGGCTTAGGGCGATCTGATAATCCGATTCAGCGGCTATCCAACCGTTCTGGGTGTTCGTGTCCAACGAGTGACTCCAGGTATAGTTCGAAAGGGCCCATAGACCCTTCGAGACGGCCTTCTTGACGGTAAGCTGCAACGCATTGTAATTGTTCCACCCGCCAAACGCCTGATAATTAATGCCAGTGTAATTGGGATAGGGTCGATAGGGTTGCATGTTGACCCCGATTCCGCCGTATTGCTGAATAGCGGACTCGGGAACTTGATCAAGGTCTGAGGGGTTGGAGAGGTGCACGCCCCGGGACCCTACATATCCGAGCTCAACCATGACATCGCCTTTGAATTGATGCTGGACGCTGAGGTGCCACTGCTGGATATACGTCATCGGGGTGTGATAGGGATAATAGACTACACTGCTCCCGTTGTAAAAGTCTGCGCCGGGGGGGAAGGTCGGAATCGCCGGG
>JBKQVI010000013.1:0-15284 GCA_052139985.1 Terriglobia bacterium | reverse complement strand
GCTGCGTGGGAATGCGTGCAGGCATCGAGATATTATTTATATAATATCTATAACATGTCAAGAAAAAAATGCGCCCCCAGAGAGATTTCTTTCGCCCTTTCTCAAAATTACGTGAGGATCAGGGAATGCGTGGAGCACTTGACAGGTAAGTAATTAGCCACTTACACTAATAGTTCAGTGTGGCTGAAGGTCCTGCTGTTTCTAGCGCGTTCATTCCCGGTTTAGGGGAAATGGAGCGGGGGGTTTACCTACGACGGCACGGATATAGAAGCTCCCTCCAGCACTCTCGCCAGGCGAGTCCTCACAGGATTGACGCGCAGGGGGAGAGGGTCTCTCGCACAGTCGCCACTACAACTTGAAGTGCGTAGGTCCACAGGGCCGGATTGATCACCGTGCGTTGCGGAGGAGGAATATGACATTTTTTCTCCACTACAGACGCGTGGGGCACGATCCTCTGTGCTGCGTTCGGCGGCGCTCAGCGTTTAGGGAGTGCCAGAGTGCCAGGTGCAGGCTATGAAATCAGCCCGTCAACTCTCGTGTGCCGCATCTCAGATGATGAAGTCCCTTGCATGTAGGGTGATCGGCGGTGTGGCAATCAGCCGGACAGACGCCTTGGCCTTTGCCATCGTGCCGGTGGGCGTGTTTCCTTGCGTCCAGTTAGAGATCTCCCATTGGGCGGAGCGGCAATCCAGCCTGGCGGTTATGGCCCTGCTGATCATCCTCCTAATTGGCGGCTTGCTGTTTCTTCGCGGTGGGTTTTCGGCTCGCGGGAGGAAGCGGGAGGAGGAAAAGTTCCGGGCACTTCTGGAGACGGCGCCAGACGCCATGGTGATCGCGGACAGTGGCGGGCGCATTGTGCTTGTCAACGCGGAGGCGGAGAAGATATTCGGCGTCGAGTGCGCACATCTGTGCGGTAAGCCGATGGGGACGCTGATCCCGGCGTTTGCGGTTGGGAACGATGGCGAAGTCGCCCCGCGGCATTTTCCCGATGTGGCGGCGAAGTACCTGGGACTGAGCACCGTACTTCTCGGATTACGCACCAATGGTGAGGAGTTTCCGCTGGAGGTGAGACTCAACCCGTGTGAGACCACCGAGGGGGTCCTCTTCTCCTGTGGCATTTGTGATATCACAAGGCGGAAGATGGCCGAAGAGGGTTTGCGCCGGACAGTGCGCGCACTCCGCACGCGAAGTTCGTTCAACGAAGCTCTGGTTCGCGCTGAAAATGAGCACGAACTTGTCGAAGTCATTTGTCGAATCCTAGTACAAAAGGGCGGTTATCGGATGGCTTGGGTCGGGCAGCGGGAGTACGATCAGGCAAGAACCGTGCGCCCAGTCGCTCATTCGGGATTCGAGGAGGGCTATCTGTCCGTCGTCCCGGTTACCTGGGACGAGAACACCGAGGGGCGCGGGCCGGCGGGTACCGCCATCCGCAGCGGCCTGCCTGCCATTAATCGCCACACCGATTCCAACCCTGCCTATTCCCTCTGGCGGCAGGAGGCTCTCCATCGTGGTTACGCCTCTTCGGTGGCAGTTCCCTTGCGGATCGGCGGGCAAGTGTGGGGCGTACTCAGCGTTTATGCGTTGGAGCCCAATGCCTTCGACGATGAGGAGGTAGACTTATTATCCCAACTGGGCAACGACCTTGCCTTTGGGATTGAAGAGATCCGCGCCAGGGCGGAACGGTTGCGGGCGGAAGAGAAGCTGATGGATGAAAGGCACCTTCTTCATACGGTGCTCGACAGTCTCCCCGACATCATTTACTTCAAGGATCGCGAACTCCGCTTCACCCGGATCAATTTGGCGCTGGCGAGAAAATTCGGGCTTAGTGACCCTACCCAGGCTATTGGCAAGACTGACTTCGACTTCTTCGCCGGGGAAGACGCCCGGGCGCTTCGCGACGATGAGGAGGAAATCATCAGGACGGGTCAGCCTCTGGTGGGCAAAGAGAAGCAGGTGCGCTGGCCGAATAGGATGGTGTCCTGGCAATCGAGCACGAAGATGCCCCTGCGTGACGGTATCGGCAACATCATTGGGACTTTCGGCATCTCCCGCGACATTACCAACCGCAAGCAGGCGGAGGAGGCGTTGCGCGAGAGCGAAGAACGGTTCCGTAGCTTGGTGGAAAATTCGACGGTCGGGATCTATCGCACTACCCCTGACGGGCACGTCATCATGGCGAATCCTGCCCTGGTGAAAATGATAGGATACGACTCGTTCAAGGACCTGGCCTCCCGAAATCTGGAAGAAAAGGGGGTTGAACCTCAATACGCGCGCCGGACGTTTCGGGAACGGATGGAGCGGGAAGGCGAAATCAGGGGGCTGGAGGCAGCGTGGACCAGAACCGATGGATCGGTCATCTTCATCCGGGAGAGTGCCAGGGCTATTAGGAACCAGGATGGCAGCGTGCAGTATTACGACGGGATCGTGGAGGACATCACCGAGCATAAACGAGTAGACGCCGAACGCATTCGTATGGTGACCGCCATCGAGCAGGCTGCCGAAGCGGTGATGATTACCGACGCCCAAGGCGAGGTTCAGTACGTCAACCCTGCGTTTACCGCCATCACGGGTTACAGCCGCAGTGAGATTCTCGGCAAGAATCCCCGTGCCCTCCAGTCCGGCGAACAGGATGCCGCCTTCTACGAAAAGATGTGGCGTGCGCTCCGGGCAGGCCGGGTGTGGCACGGGGAGGTCATCGACCGGGGCAAAGACGGCAGCCTTTATAAAGAGGAGATGACCATCACGCCGGTGCGGGATGAAACCGGTGAGGTTACCCACTTTATCGCCATCATGAGAGATATCACGGCGCAAAAGCGTTTAGAGGAGCAATTTCGCCAGGCGCAGAAGATGGAGGCGGTCGGACGGCTGGCTGCCGGGGTTGCCCACGATTTCAACAATCTGCTGACGATCATCAACGGGTACAGCGAGCTCATGATCGAGCGGCTCCCTGCCCAGGACGCGATGCGAGCCTCCGCTACCGAAATTCGGGACGCCGGCCTTCGCGCCGCCGGCTTGACCCGCCAGTTGCTGGCCTTCAGCCGCCAGCAGGTGTTTACGCCTCAGGTTCTGGACTTGAATACTGTGGTCGGCAACTTGCAGAAGATGCTGGGGCGGTTGGTTGGCGAAGACATCGAGATGACCTTTATTCAGGGGGAGGCTTTGAGCCCAGTCAGGGCAGACCCGGGACAAATTGAGCAGGTGGTTATGAATCTGGTCGTCAATTCTCGGGATGCCATGCCGAAGGGAGGCAAACTAACCATCGAGACTCGCAACGCCGAGGTGGACAAGACCATTGCCCGCAGCCACTACCCCATGCCCGCCGGATCTTACGTCATGCTGGCGGTCACCGACACCGGTTGCGGAATGGACAAGACAATTCAATCCCGTATCTTTGAGCCCTTCTTCACCACCAAAGACCGCGATAAGGGTACGGGATTGGGTCTCGCTACGGTCTACGGAATCGTCAAACAGAGTGGCGGCTTTATCTGGGTTTACAGCGAGCCGGGACACGGCGCAACATTCAAGATCTATATGCCTGTGGTCGAGGAAGTCTCCCGGACGTCCGGGATCGAGGAGGCTGCGGCACGGGCCGTGGGCTCGGAGACCGTGCTGTTGAGCGAAGATGACGACAAGGTTCGCTCCCTCGCTCGCATCGTACTGGAAACTAGAGGTTACAAGGTTTTGGAAACGCGCAACGGCCAAGAGGCCCTCCTTCTGGGCGGGGAGTACAAGCGGCCGATCCACCTGTTGCTGACCGATGTGGTTATGCCGGGCACAGGGGGCCGAGAGCTTGGCGAGCGGTTGGCGACAATCCATCGGGAGACCAAAATCCTATACATGTCAGGCTATACAGATGACACTGTGGTGCGCCATGGCATGTTAGAATCAGGGGCGGCGTTTCTTCAAAAACCCTTTACGCCCGAAGCCTTGGCTCAGAAAGTTCGCGAAGTTCTGGATTTGTAGGACTTGGTTTGGAGTAAATTAGAGCCGGACAGCGCCGGTAATTTTGTCTTTGATCATCGGACATGAAGTCCTGTTTGCGTGCCGGGCAGGAGGTGTCTGTACAATTGTTCTGGCCGAGGGCGCTGCCACGACTTCCGTTTAATCACCCGACAGTGGCGTCGCCCCTGGTAGGAAATCTCAGGAATACCCGGTTTTGATAAGGCGGGAGGGCTGAGAAAATGGACAATATGAGCAATGACGACTTCGGAAATTTGGAGGAGCCCGTCGCAGTGCCGCAGACGGGAGAACCGGAGCCCAGCACCTCCGAACTGCTTGTCCTAGCGATCGACGATGAAGCTAGTATGCTCGGGTATTACAAATCCGTACTGGCTGGAGAAGGCGTGCGTTTAGAAACTTCGACGGATTCCACCGTGGGGTTGGAATTAGTGGGGAGTCTCAATCCCGACTTGACCCTGCTGGACCTTTCCATGCCGGGCATCGGCGGCATGGAGGTTCTGCAAAGGATTCGCCAGCGGGACCCCGAGGCGCGCGTGGTGATGATAACCGGCAATTACTCGATTGAAACCGCCGTAATGGCCATCCAGGCAGGCGCCGCCGATTACGTTTGTAAACCGGTTAGCCCCGAAAAGCTTCGGCAAGTCGTGAGGGATATCCGTAAGCTTGTGGACCTCGACCACCGGGAAGATGCTCTGGAGCAGCAGCTTATCGAAGTCTTCAACCTGGAGGGCATGATTGGCCGCAGCCCTCGTATGCTTGAGGTTTTTGACCTGGTTCGGCGCGTGGCTCCGCATTTGCGTACCGCCCTCATCACCGGAGAGACAGGGACGGGAAAGGAACTGATCGCTCGCGCCCTGCATAACCTGAGTCCGCGTGCCCAGCAACGTTGTGCGGTGTTCAACTGCAGCGCCCTGGTCGACACCCTGGCGGAGAGCCAGTTGTTTGGCCACCGCAGGGGCGCCTTCACCGGCGCCGTCGGCGACCAGGTGGGAATGTTTGAATGGGCCGACGGCGGAACAGTCTTCCTGGACGAGGTGGGAGACTTAAGCGCTCCGTCCCAGTCAAAGCTCCTGCGTGTGCTGGAGAATGGCGAGGTCCAGAAGCTGGGCCTTCCGCAAGCCACGCGTGTTGACGTGCAGGTGATTGCCGCTACCAGCCGCGACTTGAATGTGGAAATGAAATCCAACCGGTTTCGGCCCGATCTCTGGTATCGGCTGAACATGGTCCAAATCCATGTGCCCCCCCTGCGCGACCGCCGCGAAGACGTTATGCTGCTGTCCAAGCACTTCCTAGCCCACTACTCCGCTGAATACGGCAAGGAACTGAAGAGGATCTCGCGCCGCGCTGAATCCGCCCTACTCGCCTATTCCTGGCCCGGGAACGTGCGCGAACTTCAGAACGTGATCGCCCGCGGTTGCATGTTGTCGCGGAATTGGGTGTTTGATATGGAAGATTTGCCGGAAGAAATTAGGAACCAAGCCGACGGAGCGTCCGCGCTTCCCAGCAGTCTCGAGGAGGCGGAAAAACGGGCGCTCATCCTCGCCCTCGCCAAAACCAAGAACAAAGCCCTGGCCGCCCGCACTCTGGGGATCAGCCGCACTCGGCTCTATCGGCTCATGGAGAAATACGGTATGGCCGACGCATCGCCCGAAAATGAGAAATCTCAGGAAGCAGCAAGCGAGTAGAGAAAGACAACCCTACCTTTTAGGGCCGGCGGCGCCGGCCCAGGAAATCTTGCCGCCATGGCGCAGTACGTGTCCGCTGGCAGGACATTCCTAGTCCAACGGGACACAAAACACTCCCGAATGCCGAGAAGCGCTTTTTGTCCATCTACAAGTCATTGACAATAAATGGCTTACTCGATTCTCGCGCCGGCCTTTGGCGGGGTTCGTGCACTGCCATTCATCGACTGAGAGTTTCGCGGCGAGCATGTCAAAGATTCGCGTTATCGGTCAAAGAGTTAGCGTACAAGGCCTGATCGGCCGGAAGCTCCAACCCATCCCTTACGTGGCTTCGAGTTTTGGCCTTGGAACCGACCAAGCTACGCACGTCTCTTTTGTCCGATTTGGCTGGAGGCTTGGCGCCTCAACGGGACACTTGCTCGACAAAGGAAACCTGAGATGAACCCAGGTCCAGAATCCGGAAAGCATCTTGGTCACGACTCCGCCAGCGCGGTTGGCGCAGCGAAGGATGAGGTAGGATTGCGAAAAATTCTTGTCGCCGAGGACGATGCGGTTACTCGCATGTTGTTGGAGGTAACTTTGCGGAGCTGGGGGTTCCAGGTTACCGCGGTGGCCGATGGCGATCAGGCGTGGCAAGCCATCGAAACGGATGATCCGCCGTTGCTGCTCATCCTGGACTGGATGATGCCCGGAACGGACGGGTTGGAAGTTTGCCGTAGGCTTCGCGGCGTCTACCCCGACCGTCCCACTTACGCCATTCTGCTCACTGCCAAGGAGGGCCGCGACGACCTCATCCAAGGCCTGCGCGCGGGTGCAAACGACTATATTGCCAAACCCTTCGATTACGCCGAACTTCGCGCGCGGGTGGAAGTTGGGGCGCGGGTCATCGGGCTACAGAAATCTCTTAGCGATCGAGTTAACGAGCTGCAAGACGCTCTTTCTCGCGTGAAACAACTGCAAGGCCTTCTTCCGATTTGCGCTTACTGCAAGAAAGTCCGCGATGACAAGAACTACTGGCAACAGGTTGAAGCTTACATCAGCCAGCACTCCGATGTGCAATTCAGTCACGGAATCTGTCCGGATTGCTACAAGAAGATTGTGCAGCCCACCCTTGACACCCCATAGAGGGTATTCGAAGAGGCCTTGATGAGGATGATCGGAACCTGCGTCGCACGGAAGTGGCCGGTCAGGGCAAGCACAGTCCTTTTCGCCTGGGTGTGCCTCGGAATCTGGGGGGCAGACTATGCCGCCGCCGAGCAGCGCTCCGGTTGCGTGAGAAACCTCCCACGCCTGACACAAATTGCCCAAATCCGCAACCTCTCTCCCGACCAGGCTGCCTGCGAATATCCGGTGCAAGTTCGGGGAGTGGTGACCTATTTCCAAGGAAAGAAACGGGACCCCTTTTTCTTTGTCCAGGATTTGACGGGGGGAACCCGTCACACAGCGTTTGATGCCCATCTCGAACTGAATAACAATAACGTCAAGCTACCGATAATCCCGGTGGGAAGCAAAGTCGAACTGGCTGGAATATGCTCGGTCAGCGTCGATGATGATCGGCAACCTCAGGCTTTCCGGCTTCTCCTCCGGTCCCCGAGCGACGTGGTGCTACTGAGCCGTCTTTCCTGGTGGTCCGTTGGACACGCGTTGACCACATTAGGAGCTCTTGCCATTGTGCTTCTCGCGGTCTTGGCCTGGGTTTTCATGCAGAGGAGAACCGTCAAGGAGCAAACCCGCCTCATCCGGGAATGGCTGCAGCGCGAGGCGGGACTGAAAAGGCAGTACCGCGAGCTGTTCGAGAACGCAAACGACGCGATCCTGATCCTCGATCCCGACACCGCGCTTATCCTCGATGCCAACCGCAGGGCGAGTGAGATTTATGGTTTTAGTAAGAATGAACTCGTGGGGATGGGCCTTCGAAACCTCACGATGGATGGTCCGGCCGGCGAGGAACAGATCCGCCACCTGCTCAAAGACGAAACGCCGAAGGACTTCGAAGCCATCCACCTGAGCAAACACGGTAATTCAATTAATATGCTGGTGAGTTCCTCGGTCATCGAATACGCCGGAGGTAGAGCGATTCTAAGCGCCAATCGCGACGTCACCCTCCGCAAGCGGACGGAGGCTGAAAACAACCGTCTGGCCGCTGCCGTCGAGCAAGTCGCAGACTCCATCGTCGTCACGGACCCCACGGGACGCATTCAATACGTCAACCCTGCCTTCACCCGGATAACGGGCTACTCCTCAGCCGAAGTAATCGGGAAGAATGCACGAATCCTGAAATCGGGAATTCAAGACCAACGCTTCTACCAAGGCCTTTGGAATACGATCCTCGCCGGAGAAGTCTGGCACGGAGAGCTTATCAATCGGCGGAAAGACGGCACCTTTTACAATGAAGAGATGACCATCACCCCCGTGCGCGACGCTGCGGGGGTCATCGCCAATTTCGCGGCGATCAAACAGGATGTGACGCGGCGCAAGCGGGCAGAGAAGGCATTGTGCGAATCCGAGGAGCGATATCGCTCGCTCTTCGCACGCAGCGCAGCCGGCGTTATGCGCACTACAGAGGATGGACGCTTGCTCGAATGTAACCAGGCAATGGCCAACATCCTCGGTTACGAGTCTCCCGAGAGGTTTCCGAGTCAGTCGGTACTGGACTTTTACTATTCGCAGGAAGAGCGCACCGCATTTCTGGAAAAGCTCAAGATAGGAGGGGGCCTCACCAACTTCGAGATGCGGATGCGGCGCAAGGACGGCAGCCCCACCTGGCTGCTTGCCAACGTCAGTCTCAGGACCCCTGCCACAAACAGTCCCTCGATCATCGAAAGCACTTTTATCGATATCAGCGCGCACAAGCGGGCGGAAAAGGCGTTGCGCCGGAGCGAAGAGAAGTACCGGTCGCTTATCGGGAATATCCCCGACGTCGTGTGGACGGCGAGTTCCGCCGGCCGCGTGGTCTTCGTCAGCCCCAATATCGAAAGCCTGAGCGGGTTCACTCTTGAGGAGATCTACAAGGGCGGCACGGATCTGTTCCTCGCACGCATACACCCCGAAGATATTCACAAGGTGAGAGAAGCTATTGAGGCGCTCCTCACCGCGGGCCAAGCGTTTGACATCGAGTGCCGCATTCAACGCAAGAATGGTGGGTACATCTGGATACGCGATCGAGCCATTACCACCTACGAGAAAGACGGCGTCCTCTGTGCCGATGGACTGCTTTCGGACATCACCGAGCAAAAGAAGGCGGAAGAGGCCCTTCAGCGGAGCGAGGCTTGTCTCGAGGCAGGGGAAAGGCTCAGTCATACCGGAAGCTGGGCTTGGGATCTCTTGTCCGGAGAGCTCTTCTGGTCAAAAGAGGTCTTTCGAATCTTCGGCATCGATCCGGTGGAGACAAAGGTTTCCATTCGCGATACTTTTCTGGCACGCATCCACCCCGAAGACCGGCCGAGGATTGGGGCGGGCCTTAACGGCGCGACCGATCAAACGACGCAAGTTGACATGGATTATCGCATTGTGCTTCCGGACGGTTCAATCAAACACGTCCACGAGGTCGCTTACCCCGTAACCGACGACACGGGCAAAGTCGTTAAGAGGTTTGGTGCGGTTACGGACGTTACGGAGCGCAAACTGGCAGAAGAGGCGCTGACCCTGGAACGTGACAAGCTCGAGCTCGTCACACAAAGCCTGGGCGCCGGGCTGACGATTATTTCCAAAGACTACCGCGTGCTTTGGAATAACAACGTCGATATCGCCCTCTACGGGGAAACCGTGGGAAAGAACTGTTTCGCGGCGTACAACGGCCGGTCTGCCGTGTGCCCGGGTTGCGGGGTGCGCGAGATTTTTGAGATGGGAAAGGATCAGGTCGTCCACGAGCAATGGGGGAAGGATGTGCACGGGGACCCCATCTGCGCTGAGCTGGTTGCCACCCCGATGCGCGACGCCAAAGGAAACGTGGTGGCCGCCATCGAGATGCTTACCTCAATTACGTGGCGGAAGCGAGCCGAGGAAGCGCGGGCGTTTCTCGCGTCGATCGTCGAATCCACCGAGGATGCGATCATTGGCGCCTCGGCGGACGGCGCGATTCTCAGTTGGAATCCGGGCGCGACGGTGCTCCTCGGCTACCGTGCCGAGGAGATGCTAGGAAAGCCGCTATCGACCGTGTTGCCGCCTGAACAGCTCGAACACCATCGACAAGTCCGAGAAGCTCTGGAGCTCGGAGAAACCATCCCACCGTTCGAGGCGTTAGTAGTGGCGAAAGGTGGCAGAATCATCGAGACCGCTCTCACCGTGTCTGCGATCCGGGATGCAGATGGGAAATTTACGGCCCTCGCCGCCATTATCCGCGACATCACCGAGCGCAAGCGGGCAGAGAAAGCCTTACGCGAGAGCGACGAACAGTTTCGTCAGTTGGCGGAGAATATTCAGGAGGTCTTTTTTGTCGGAGCGCCGGACCCGCCGCGGCTCACTTACCTCAGCCCCGTTTACGAAGAAATGTGGGGCCGCTCGCGCCAGGCGATCTACGACCGGGCGGAGGCCTGGATCGATACGGTTCATCCCGAGGACCGCGAACTGGCCGGGGAAATGTTCAAGCGCAGCTTCCGCGGGGAGCGAACCGACATCGAGTACCGGTCGATTCGGCCTGACGGCTCGATTCGCTACCTCAGGATCCGGTCATTTCCCGTCCTCGATTCCCACGGGAAGTTCTATCGGCTAGTGGGAATCGCCGAAGATAGGACCGACGCCAAACGAGTGGAACTGGAAATCATGAAGGCCAAGGATGCCGCGGAAGCGGCGAGCCGCGCCAAAAGCGATTTCCTGGCCAATATGAGTCACGAAATTCGTACCCCCATGGGCGGAATCATTGGCATGGCGGAGATCCTGCTGGAATCCAAGTTGACCCCGCAGCAGGAAGAATCCCTCCGCCTTCTGCTGCTGTCCGCCAACTCACTGATGGCGGTGATCGGCGACATCCTTGACCTCTCGAAAATCGAGGCCGGTAAACTGAACCTCGATAATGCGGTTTTCAACCTCCCCGAGTGCCTCGACGCAGCCGCCAAGACGCTCGCGGCCCCGGCCCAGCAAAAGGGCCTGGCATTGTCCGTTCGCGTGGCTCCGAAAGTGCCCAAGGTTGCGGTGGGGGATCCACTGCGCCTCCGGCAAGTCCTCTTGAACCTGCTCGGGAATGCCATCAAATTTACCAAAAAGGGTGAAATCGTTTTGGGGGTAGAGCTGGAGAGCAGGGAAGAAAGTACCGCTGTGCTGCACTTCACTGTGAAGGACACAGGGATTGGAATTCCCCAAGACAAGCAGTTACTCATCTTCGAGGCGTTCTCGCAGGCTGACACCTCGACCACCCGCAAGTACGGAGGCACCGGGTTGGGGCTTTCAATCGTCTCCCGGCTGGCCAGTTTGATGCTGGGGAATGTTTGGGTGGAAAGTGAAGTCGGCGAGGGCAGTACCTTCCATTTTACCGCCTCAGTAGGATTGCCGCACGACCGGCTGGATCCCGTGCGCCAATCATACGGAGACGGTAAGGTAGATGGGAAGTTTCCCCTCCAGGCGCCCTCCCATGCGGCGGCCCTTTCAAAGATGGCAGAGCGCCGGCGCACTCTCCAGGTACTTCTGGCTGACGACAATGCCATCAACCAGCGGGTGATTGGGCACATGTTGGAAAGGAAGGGACACACCGTTGTCTTTGCCGGAAACGGACGTGAAGCCGTGGACCTGTTGGAGAACTTGACGTTCGACGTGGTGCTGATGGACGTCCAGATGCCCGAGATGGATGGCTTCAGCGCAACGGGCGTGATCCGGCAGAGAGAGAAGCTTCAGGGCCGGCATACGCCGATTCTCGCAGTCACGGCGCATACGAGGGTGGATGAATTACAGCGATGTTTGGAGGCAGGAATGGATGGATGCGTTACCAAGCCGGTTCATGAAGCTGAGCTGATGGCAGCCATGGAAGACGTCATGGACGCTGCTCACCAGCGGGAAATTTCCATCGCGAAGCAGCAGGTCCAGGCCTTGGATGAAGATGATGTGCTTGAGCGCGTAGGCGGCGACCTGGACTTGCTCAAGACTATCGTGGAACTCTTCTTGCAGGATTGCCCTGTGCGAGTAACCAATATGCGAGAAGCCGTTTCCCGCGGTGATGCCAAAGGGCTGGAATCCGCCGCACACGCCCTGAAGGGCGCCGTTGCCAACTTTACAAAGAACGGCACGTACCACGCCGCACAACAAGTTGAATCCCTCGCGCGATCGGGCGATTTGGGAGCCGCCGAAGGCGCCTTGGGTACTCTCGAGGCCGAGTTGGCAATCCTTACGCCGGAATTGATTCGAATGGCGGGGATCGCTCCTTGCGCGGCAACTTTGGAGTCGGGGCGAGCGTCCGCGTCGCCGAAAGCCCACGTACCGCAAACCGACCCGATCTCTTCAAACTAACCGATGGTTTGACACCAGGCGTCAAAAGGCAAGTCCGATTGTTGAGAGTTTGTGAACGGGTCCGCCGCGAGACACACGTGTCCCTCAACTTTGCGGGGGCAGACCCGAGCCGAAACCTCCGTCCACCACCACCACCGATCCCGTTATGAACGAGGCGTCGTCACTGGCTAGAAACACGGCCACGCGGCCCACTTCCTCGGGCTTGCCGATCCTCCATAGGGCGTGGAGTTTTCCTGCCGCCACCCGCGCCGCCGCCGGGTCGGGCTGCACCTCAAAGTAGCCCCACGCCAAGCCGGCGTCGATGTACCCGGGACAAATGCAGTTGACGCGAATGCCTTCCTTGCCGTGGTCGATGGCCATGGCTTTGGTGAGGGCAATGATGGCTCCCTTGGTGGCGCAGTAGCCGGCGCACATCGGCTCCACAAAGAAGCCGTTTACGGAAGCCATGTTGACGATGCAGCCCTGGGTGCGCCGCAGATGCGGCAGGAAGAACTTGGCGCACAGGAAGATGCCGCCTACATTCACCGCCATTTCGCGATTCCACTCGTCCACCGTCGTATCTTCCACGGTCTTGTTCACCTGGATCGCCGCGTTACTGAAGACAATGTGAACTTCAGAGTAGGCCTGGAGCGTTGCCTGCACGAGATGCTGCACTGAGGCGGGGTCGGCAACGTCCGTCGGGACCGCCTTCGCCTCGCCGCGCAATCCCGCGATCAGCTTCACCGTCTCCTCCGCGCCCGCGGCATTGAGGTCTGCCACCACCACTCGAGCGCCTTCGCGCGCGAATTCCAACGCCGAGGCGCGGCCAATGCCCGAACCCGCCCCCGTGATGACGGCAACTCGATCCTTAAGCTTCATAGTTCCTCCTGAAAGTTTTGACGTGGGTAACGTTTGTTGACTGATCTATCTGCGTCCGTTCTCAACAACCTCGGTACTACTATTTCGAGACTTCTTCGCGGCACGCGAAGGTCTCGTGGCACGGGCTCCCAGCCCGGGACCGGTCACGGCCATGATGGCCGTGCCACGATTGGGTTGCGGCTCTGCCGCGCGGGGGGGCTCCGTGGCGAATGCCTCCTTGGCTTACGTCTCCGCCCACGCGCCCAATTCACTGAGAAGCGGCGCGTTCCCCAGTTGATTCTCCCATTGGCGGCAGAGGTGGGCCACGCTCGCTTTTAATGCGGGAAGAGGATCCGCACCGGGAGTCATGGCGGCCACTTCAGTTCTCAGCCAATCCAGCAGGGCATTCAGACTCTTGAAGCGGCCCTCGGCAATGGCCCCGCGAAGCTGCGGAATGGTTCTACTTTCGAACTCAAGTTTTCGCCCGATGTCGATAAGGTCGGGGAGCAGCAAGCCGGGCTCGCCAAGGTGCAAGTCCAATCGGGCCAGCAACTCCTGATAAACGGCACGCCCCATGGCTTCCACGCGATCCGTCAAATCGCGCAACAAATCCGGTCCCCGCAGCGCGGGACCCGTGATTTGGTCCTGCGGCCTCTCCAACGGCACGAGCTGGCAATAGAATTTCAATTTGGGCTCGGTGCCGGACGGACGAATGGTAACGATGAAGCCATCCAGGAAACACTGCAGAACGTTGCGGGAGAGTTCATCCGTGCTGCTCTGCAACTTCCCGAACGAAGTTTCATTCCAGTAATCGACAACTTTGCGTACGGTGAGGCCACCCAACGTTTTCGGCAACGTCGCGCGAAGCGACGCCACTAGACGGTCCCGCTGAATTGCCCCCTCGGCTCCGGACATCACGATCGAGCGCCCCGCGTCCGCGTATCCGCCAAGTCTCTCCAAAATTTCGATGTAATAATCCAGCAGGTTTCGTCCCTCAAGTTGCACCTTTTGATGGAGTGCGGCAAGGAACATGCACGCCGGTGCCGAATCCTTGTCGCGAATTGCGGAGGTCAGCATCAGCCCGTGCGCTTCTTCCGTGGCCAGCACCAGCGATTCCGGCCGGGTGCAGGCGTTTCCCCATCGTCCGCGCTGCTCGAGAACTTTGAGGACGTTCGCCATGTACTTGAACCCCACCAACAGGTCGTCGATGATCCAGGAGTCGCCCGCCCTCGCGGCGATTTGGCCCAGGATTTTCGTGGTCACCAACGTTTCCAACACCAAGCCGCGGCGCTGCGGGCCGTCGGGATCGAGCATCAGGTAATAACACAGGAGTGCGGCAATCTTGTTACCGTCGAAGTGGTACCACGATCCATCGGCGAGGCGAGCCTCCAGGCCCACACGGTCCGCGTCGGGATCGCTGGAAAGAACAACGCTCGAGCCAACGGATTCAGCGAAGCGAGTGGCGGGAACGGTGGCTTCCGAAACTTCGGGATTGGGCGCCTTGAAAGGGATGGGAGCGAAGGTCCCATCCGGCCCCTGGTCGGACGGTGTCGATATGGGAAAACCCAGTTTCCGCATCACCGCGCCGGCCGAACGCAACCCGCAGCCACAAAGAGGAGTGTAAACCACGGGAATATCTGGACGCGGAGTGAAGACGCGACCATATAAGCGCACATATTCCTCGATGTATTCGCCGTGCAGTCCCTCCGGTATCGGCCGAATCAGCTCCCGGCCGTGCGCCTCCGTAAACGGAATGCGATGCACATCGGTAACATGGTCCATGGCATCTGCGAGGCGCTGGTCATGGGGTGGGATGGGCTGGCCGCCGTACTCGTCGTAAACCTTGATGCCATTATCGTCAGGCGGATTATGTGAGGCGGAAATATTAACCCCTCCGGCGGCCTGAAGCTTACGGATGATGAACGACAGTTCGGGAGTGCTGAGCAGTGACTCGTCGGCTTCCGGCTCCGCGATGTATGCCACCACTCCATTGCCGGCATAAATCTCGCACGCTAATTTGGCGATCGACCGCGACGACGTTCCCAGCAAAGGGTGCCCATTGCCCAGGAAGCGATAAACGCCCGCAATGTCAGTGAACACGCGAACGTCATTGGCCACGATGACGGAGAGCTGCTTGCCCGGGAAAGCCGTCGAAAGGTATTGGCAGTGACCTTGCACGGTCATGGCCACGGTGGTGGGATTAAACCGATTTGAACCGTAGCCGACTCGACCCCGACGCCCCCCGGTGCCAAAGGGAAGCACCTGCCAGATGGCATAGAAGAGCTGCGGCACGTGCCGTTCCTCCAGCTGCTGGGCCAGTCCATCCGGGAAAGTCATTGGCGCGGCGCCTTCCAGCCACATCCGTAACCG
>JBKQVI010000012.1:0-9868 GCA_052139985.1 Terriglobia bacterium | reverse complement strand
ATAGCTAAGTAGAAAATCCATACAGCTATTGAAATCAAAATGTAATCCATTCCTTTTCGTTTAACACGGCATTCAGGACGTGTCGGGTCATCGTGTTCGCGCCACGGAAGCATCGCGCCGTGGCCTTTGTCAGCGAGTCCAAGATGCTTCGAATACCATTCGCGCATCTGATCGCGATTAGCGGATTTGAAGAAGACACCGCCGATTCCAAGGATGCGACCGCGCTGCTCCATTTTGGCAGGCGGCTTCGACTCTTCGGGTTGCGGAGATTTCATTTCCTGGCCTCCTATTGAACAGACCGAGATGAGCAACAGCGAGCCGAGCGCAATGGTGCTCCCAAGTTTTCGTTGCATGTCTGGATTATATGAGTTTTCATGGATTATACAAGTTTCGATTCGAATGGAGAAAACGGTTCGCTCAAGGTTCGCCGCGATTCACCCTTTCTAGATCGAGCATGAGGTCGCGAACTGGCTTGGCATCGCCCGTAGAGAACAAGCTTGCGGGATCGCAAAGTATCCCAGATTGCGTGTTCATCGGCACGAGGCGCGGATCACTCGTTCTAACGGCGTAGCATTTACCAGGGAGGGCAAACCGGTTCGAAGGGCAACTGGCCACGAACTGCAGGACGCTGAAGCCGCACTATCGCGCATCGGGTTCGCGGGCTGCGCGAGCCGAGCTCGCGGCCGCCATGGGAGCGTATCAGTGACCCACAGATTTCTCCGACAAGGCTATAGGCAAGGCAGGAGCAGGCTGCAGAGCACCGTTGCCGTCTTGTCCGTAAACAGGACAGATTGTCTCTTGACAAAACGAGCCAATGGGTATAGGCTATACTCGCGATGAAGGTTTGGTGCAGCACGGCACCTACGAAAATTTCCCCACCTCGCGAGCGTGCTCTCGAAACCATCAAAAAGATGTTAAAAATGAAGGTTGCTCCCAATAGTTGATTGAAAACAAAGGGGCAAAAAAAGTGCTCCCACTATCTTGATGAAAACGCGCAAGTTACCGAGTTCTCGGGATTTCCCTCTGATAGTAAAGGACTTAGCGCTCCGGGATCAACCGGCAGGAAGCAGAGGATGGAAAACCCTCACGCGAAAGGAGTCGCGAGCCACTCGGCCCCGAGTTTGGTGCTGTGGGTCGCGAGGCCTGCCGTGAAGCGTAAACAGGGGAAGAGGTGGGCTGGGTATGGAGCTCCGAAAATCAGCTATCGGGGTGCCGACGTCCTTCGAACAAGGACAGGAGACCGTCGGCGGAGAGTGCGGAGGGAAGGCCGCCGGTCAAAGAGAACACTCCTTCGTCCCACACGTGCCCGACACCGTGCGGGAATCGCGTGTCCCTGGGGCTGAGGGGGGTGCGGTGAGCAGCGTATCGTTTTCGCCGCCCTGTGTCCGCCACAAGAGCCGTATGCGCTAACGAGCGCCCGTACGGATCCGGGCGGGGGGTGCTGTCCTAATTTGAGCCGTAGCGCCGGCTTCCAACCGGCACAGGAGCCGCCAAGATGGCGGCGTTACGCTCAAGTTAGGACAGTACCCGGGCGGACAGCGCCTTCACGATTCGGAGCGGCTATGTTACGATGCGTGATTAGCGAAATTTCCGGCTGTAAGCGGATTGTCAAACTCTAGTGACGCTTGACAAAACCTTAGAAGGCAAAAGCAAAGGCATATCGTGAATCTCGACACTTCTCGCCGCCCCCGCATTCTCAGTGGCATGCGGCCCACTGGCAGACTCCATCTCGGCAATCTCGTAGGCGCTCTCCAGAACTGGGTTAAGCTGCAGAATGAATACGACAGCTTTTACTTTGTCGCCGATTGGCACATGCTAACGACGGGCTACGAGAATACGCTCGACCTGCGCCAGGACACGTGGGATATGGTGGCGGACTGGTTGGCGTGCGGACTCGACCCCGCCAAGGCCACGTTCTTTGTCCAATCGCGCCTGCCGGAACACGCGGAGTTGCACCTGCTCTTTTCCATGGTAACGCCGCTCGGGTGGCTCGAACGCGTGCCCACGTACAAAGAGCAACTCGAAAACATTAAGGATCGCGACATCAACACCTATGGGTTCCTGGGTTATCCGCTGCTCCAGGCTGCAGACATTCTGATTTACAAGGCCAACGCTGTTCCCGTGGGCGAAGACCAGATTCCGCATGTGGAATTGACGCGGGAAGTGGCGCGGCGGTTCAATCAGGTCTTTGGCAGGCTGCAACTGAAAGAACGGTCCGACCGTGAATGGGTCGCATGGAGCGCAGGGATCCGAAATCTCTCCCGTCCCCCTGGCGGCAAGGCCGCGCAATTCATACTGGAAAACTACCAAAGGACCTCCCTGGATGTTCGCGCGGAGTATCTGAATCGCGATGTGGGAGCGCTCGATCCTGTTTTTCCTGAGCCGGAGGTGCTGCTTACCTCCTCGCCGCGGCTACCGGGAACCGACGGCCGCAAGATGTCGAAGAGTTATGGGAACGCAATCTTCTTGACCGACACGCCGGACGTGGTTTCGAAAAAGCTTTCGACGATGGTCACCGACCCGGCTCGCAAGCGGCGCACCGACCCTGGCGATCCGGACGTCTGCCCGGTGTTTGACCTGCACAAGATCTTCTCGGCGCAGGAGACCATCGATCGCGTGAATCGGGAGTGCCGCACGGCGGAGATCGGCTGTATAGATTGTAAGAAACTTGCCGCCGGGCACCTGAATGCATTTCTCGCTCCGATTCAGGAACGCCGCAAACCTTACGAGCAAAACCCTCAAAAGGTGTGGGATATCCTTGAGGATGGAACGGAACGAGCCCGCAAGGTGGCACAGAAGACGATGGCCGAAGTTCGCAAGGCTGTGAACCTCACCCCGTAAGGGGCAGATGGGCGGGTGGGCAGTAGAAAAAGGGCAGTTGGCCAACATGAGATGAGCAACGGCTAGGCCTTCACCAACTCCCTAGCTGCCTACCTCACCATCCGCCCGACCTGCTGCTGATAGCTGGAAGCTGGCTGCTAGTATGATCGAAGAACCGCGCGAGCCCAATCCGGAAACGCCCACACCCGAAGCGGCAGCCGAAGTTCCTGCTTCGGTAACCCGGCGTGTGTCGCATCTGCCTGCGCCGCCTCCGCCCGTCAAGGTTGACGTCTACGAGGGTCCCCTTGATTTATTGCTCGATCTGATTCGCAAGCAGCAGATCAATATCTATGACATCCCGATTGCGAAGATCACGCAACAATATCTTGAATACCTGCATCTGCTGAAGGAATTGAATATCGACGTGGCCAGCGAGTTCATCTTCATGGCGGCCACGCTGATTTACATCAAGTCGCGCATGCTTCTGCCGCCCGACCCGACGGCGCCCCCCGAGGAACAAGAAGATCCCCGGACAGAGTTGGTGCAAAGGCTTCTTGAGCACGAGCAGTTCAAGAACGCGGCGGAAATGCTCAACTCGAAGCGGCTTATGGAAGATGCCATGTGGTCACATCCGGGAATCGGCGAATTTGCCGAGGCCGCGGATGAGCCGGGGCTGGTGGTGTCAGTATTTGACCTGATTTCGGTGTTCCGTGAGATTCTCGAACGCGCCAAGAAGAAGCCGCAGATGCAGATCCGGCGCGAAGAAGTTACCGTGGCGCAAATGCTCGACCATGTGAGGCAGGTGCTGCGCACAAGCTCGGGGCCGGTTCCTCTTGAGGATTTGGTCGGCAACTTTCTCTGGCGGCAAGCGCTGATTTCCCTGTTCCTGGCGGTGCTGGAACTGGTACGGGTGCGAGCTGTCGTCCTTCGACAGAAGGACACCTTTACCCCCATTACGGTGGCACGCAGTAAGAGGTTTGAAGAAGTCCTGGCGGCAACATCTGCGCAGGAACTTGCCGCAGGATTGGACGAAAATATCGGCTAGTCGTCCGTGGGTACTGGTTGGGGAAAAGTGTAAAGGATAAATGGAAGTTGCGAATCGTTCCTGAGCTATGTCTCTTTAGTGTGGTCAACTTAGCCTTTACCCTTTATCCTTCTGTGAGCCACGGACAACGGACCAAGGACAACTGACGACTTACACAATGCTGAATGACGAAATTCTCAAAGCACTCATTGAGGGCATTATCTACATCGCGCCGGAACCGGTCACGCTTGACAGCATGGTCAAGGTTCTGGAAGGCGAAGAGCGCGAGCGCGTTAAGACGAAGCTCGATGAGCTGGTGGCCGAATACGAGCAGAACGTGCACGGCATACAGGTCCGGCAGGTGGCCAACGGTTACAAGTTCTCCACCAAGGCCGAGCACCACGAAGTCCTGCGGAAGTATGTGAAGAGCCTCAAAGCGCCCGTGCGGTTATCTAAGCCGGCGCTGGAGACTCTGGCGGTCATTGCCTACCGGCAGCCCGTGACAGTGCCGGAAATCGAGGAAATCCGCGGCGTGGATTCAGGCGGAGTCATTCACACCCTGCTCGAGAAGAAATTGGTGGTAACGTCGGGCCGCAAGAGTGTGGTGGGCCGGCCGATCCTCTATCGCACCTCGAAAGACTTCCTGGTGCACTTCGGCTTGAAGGATGTGGGAGAACTGCCGAGCCTGAAGGAATTCGAGGAATTGGCGAAGCGCGCCCTGGGATCGGATTGGGCGGGTGAAGCTGCGCCCGCCGCTGGCGAAGCAGCCTCTGCGCCGGCGGCAGCTACCGAAGCGTTGCCCACCCCCAGCGCTGAAGCTGGTCCTGCAGCGGTCGAAGGTACATCGGAGATTCCGTCGCAGCCATCGCTGGGGGCTGATAAGGAAGCTCCGTCTGTGGAGAACGTGGCAATACCCGAAGCTGCCCAGACGACGCAAGAAACCGCTGGCCCTGCGAGTACCGAAGCAGCCTCGTCAACTCCTCAGGAAACGTCCGTCCCGGTTGTCGAGGCGCAGGCGCCTTTAGATAATTCGGTGGCGCACGAAGCCGAGGCAAGTACAACGGAAGAGACTGGCCCGGCGAGTGTCGAGGCAGCCCCGGAAACTCCCCAGGAGGCATCTGTTCCGGCTGCCGCGGAGAATACGCCACCCGAGAGTTCGGCAGCTACGGAAGCTGCAACCACACTACCGGAGGAAATCGCTGCGGTGGGTGTCGAAGCGGCCCCTGAAATTCAGCAGGAAGCTTCTCCTCAGGTCTCCGAAAAGACTGCTCCTAGTGAGAATCCGGCAGCAACGGAAACCACAGCCGAAACAACGGGCCAAGTCGGGGCGGTGAGCGCCGAAGTAAGCGGAGAAACTTCGCAGGAAACACCGCTTCCGGTGGTCCAGAAGAGCGTGCTCTTGGAAGACCTTGCCGCGGCTGAAAAGGACCCAGTGACAACGGAGGACACTCGCGGGTTGGCCGTTAATTCACCTCCCGCTCCGCCAGCAGAACCTGTGCCTCTTGCGGTCAATGAAACGACAGCCCCGACGGCGCCAAGCGACTCCCCGGCCGCCGAGCCACCAGCAGACAGCGCAGAAATCTCCTCGGCCGCAACGCCGGAGACGCCTTCCGAAGGCGAATCGAAAGCGATGCCGGAAGACCATGAACCGCAGCCCTAGAGCGGACTTTTTACGACCGTGCGGTAGGACGGGCCGACGGTCGGGACTGGCTTGTGTCGCCGAATACTGACGACTGAAAACAGACTCCGGAGTTCGGACCCCGGACCTCGGACTGGAATTTATGGAACAACGCCTTCAGAAAATTATAGCTGATGCCGGAATTACCTCACGCCGAAAGGCGGAGCAGATCATTTTGGAGGGCCGCGTCAGCGTCAACGGGAAATCCGTTTCCAAGCTTGGATCGAAGGCTGACCTAGACCACGATCAGATTCGGGTGGACGGCCGTCTGCTGCCCCGCACGACCGAATACGTCTACTTGCTGGTGAACAAGCCAGTGGGTTACGTTTCCACGGTCAGCGATCCGCAGGGCCGCCCGACAGTCGTCTCACTGGTGCGAGGGATCAAGCAGCGTGTCTATCCGGTGGGGAGACTGGACTATCACTCTTCCGGCTTGATGATTTTGACCAACGACGGCGAGTTGGCGAATTTCCTGATGTCGCGCGCTTCGGCGGTGCCTAGATCTTACCAGGTGAAGCTGGAAGGCCGACCTGATCCCGCGGACGTTGCCAAGCTGGAGACTGGCATCGCGCTCGACGGCCGGCGGACGGAACCCTGCCAGATTCGTCCCCTCGGGCAGGAACCCAAGCCTTGGTATGAAATTACCCTGGTGGAAGGCCGATACCATCAGGTGCGGCGGATGTTTGAGCGCATCGGCAAGGGAGTGGTAAAGTTAAAACGCGTGCGCATCGCGTTTCTGACCGACAAAGGCCTGGCGCCCGGCCAGACGCGGCACCTGAAGCGTGCGGAAGTTGAACGACTAAAGAATTGGCGGGCTGAGAGCAAAAGTGTAGGAACAAAGGATCAAGTATGAAGTATGAAAGCCAAGACTTGAGTGGCGAGAAGAGCAAGTCAAAAGGCAAAACGCAAAAGTCAAAAGTCAAAGCCGCCCGGCCTTTTACTTTTGCCTTTTGACTTTTGCGCTTTGCCTTTTGACTTGATTTTACGCTCGATCCTTTACTGGGTTACAGTCCATGCCCCGATCTCCTATTTACGACATCCTTCCTCCGTGGTCCAGCCGCATCCGACCCTACCCTCCTGGCAAGCCGATTGAAGAAGTCGAGCGCGAACTGGGACACACGACCATCAAGTTGGCGTCAAACGAGAATCCCCTGGGACCTTCACCCAAAGCCCAGGAGGCCATTCGGAACTATCTCAATCATATTCATTTCTATCCGGACGGAAGCGGATATTATCTGCGTAAGAAACTGGCGGGGATTCATGGCCTGCCGCCGGCACAGATCATACTGGGTGCGGGTTCCACTGACCTGATTGAGTTGGTGGCGAAGACCTTTCTTGCTGGCAGCGCCGACGAAGCAATCACTTCCGAATCGGCCTTCTATATGTACCGGCTGGCCATTGAAGATATGGGCGCAGGTTTGGTGCAGACGCCGATGCGCGACCAGACTTTCGACCTGCCGGCGATTGCCCACGCGGTTACGGCGCGCACCAAGTTGGTTTACCTTGGCAACCCCAACAATCCGACGGGCACCGTTTTCACGGCCGAGGAACTTGACGGTTTTCTCGACGCCATCCCGCCACGCGTCCTGGTGGTGTTGGACGAGGCCTACTTCGATTACGTGCAGCGGCCGGACTATTCCCATTCGGTTGATAGCGTGCGGGCGGGGACGAACCTTCTGGTGCTGCGGACCTTTTCCAAGGTGCACGGCTTGGCGGGAATCAGACTTGGATACGGCATGGGGCACCCGGAATTGATCGAGTGCCTTCAGCGTATTCGCTCGCCGTTCAATGCCTCGAGCGTGGCGCAGGTGGCGGGCATGGCGGCGCTCGACGATACCGAGCACGTCGCAAAGTCGGTAGAGAGCAATCGCCACGAGATGAAATTTCTGACGGGCGAGCTCACGCTTTTGGGAGTGCATTACACGCCTTCCGCTGGGAATTTCCTGCTGGTCGATACCGGCCGGGATTGTGAAGAGGACTTTATGCGGTTGCTGCACGAAGGCGTGATCGTGCGGCCCATGAAGCTTTATGGCTTCCCCACCTGCCTACGCGTGACGGTGGGAAGACATCAGGAAAATGAGCAGTTTCTCGCGGCGCTCGAACGCGTGCTCACGAAAACCGTAGACGGCATACGGTAGACAGTAGAGAGGGAGGGCGTGTAGCGCGGACCTGTTCTGTAGGTCCGCGGCTTTTCCTTACTCGTACGGTACGAACCGCGGACCTATAAAACAGGTCCGCGCTACACTTCCTAGCTTCTGACTCTCAATGATTGACGCCATCAGAGAAATCCTCGAGCAAGGCAAGACGCTGGCCGTGGTGGGATTGTCCTCCAAGAGTATGCGCCCCAGCCACGGCGTGTCCGAGTACATGCAGCGCCATGGGTATCGAATCATTCCTGTGAACCCGCACGAGGAATCGGTGTTGGGCGAGAGGAGTTATGCGTCACTCGACGATGTGCCTGAGCCTTTCGACATCGTGGTGATCTTCCGCCGCTCAGAGTTCGTGCCGGAAGTCGTGGAAACCGCTATTCGCAAGGGCGCGAAAGTAGTCTGGATGCAGGAGGGCGTGGTTCACGAGCAGGCTGCCGAACGCGCCCGCGCTGCCGGACTCAAGGTCGTCATGGATCGATGCATTCTAAAGGAACACGCCAAGCGCTTCGTGGCCGAGAGGTAGTCACTGAATCGTGGCGCCGTCTTCCGGGCTGATTTTGGAGGCGGAATCGGCAAGCTTCTCGGCGTCTTGTGCTAGCGCGTGCATGGTCTCGATCAGCTTGCAGTACCGTAGCAATATGTCCTTTGGCACTGCCGTCATTTTGACCTGGCGCAGTGTCTCGTCGGAAAGCAGGGCAAGGCTGTCGAGTAATTCGTATGTGCAGTCGAGGCGAGACTGAAATACCTCCAGTGCGAGTTGGGGAATGGCCGGCTCCTTAGTGCGAATTCAAAACCCAGCATGCAACGTAGCGAATTTACAATTCATAATTCAGAATTCGAACCCACCGAACCTATATCTTACTCGACTGTTGTTTCTTCCACTCCTCGATGGCCTGCATTCGCTCCCTCAACCTCTTTTCGAAGCCTTGGTCGGTGGGGCGATAGTAGCGGCGGTCCTTGAGGTTGTCGGGCAGGCACTGCATATCGGTAAGCTTGTCCTCGGCTTTGTGTGCGTATTGATATCCTTTACCATAACCGAAGTTCGCCATCATTCCAGTCACCGCATTGCGCAGATGCAACGGGACCGGCTCCGCCATGGTCTCCTGTGCATCGCGCGCCACCTCGCCATAGCCGACGTAGAGGGCGTTGGACTTGGGTGCAAGCGCGAGATAAACCGCCGCTTCGGCAAGTGCGAGATTTCCCTCCGGCATTCCCAAAAAGTGGACGGCTTGCATCGCCGCCACCGTCACGCCCAAGGCATGGGGGTCCGCCATGCCGATGTCCTCGGAGGCCTCGCGAATGAGGCGGCGCGCGATGTAAAGGGGATCTTCGCCAGCCTCGATCATGCGTCCCAGCCAGTAAAGCGCGGCGCTGGGGTCGGAGTTGCGCACCGATTTGTGGAGCGCGGAAATCAGGTTGTAGTGTTCCTCACCCGACTTGTCGTAGAGCAGGACTTTCCGCTGGATGGCGTCTTCAATCAGGGTTTCGGTAATCGTGGCGCGTCCTTCGGCATCGCGCGCGGCAGCCGCGATGGCGGTCTCGAGCGTGTTGTAGGCCGCGCGGGCGTCGCCGTTGGAAAAGACCGCAATCTGCCGCAGAAGCTCGTCGGAAATATCGATGGCAAGCGAGCCCATCCCGTGCTTCTCGTCCTTGAGGGCGCGGCGGAGAAGCGTCTGCACCTCGTCGGTCGAGAGCGCGGAGAGCATGTAGACCTTGGCGCGGGAAAGCAGCGCCGCGTTGACTTCGAACGAAGGGTTTTCCGTAGTGGCGCCAATCAACACGATGTCGCCGCGCTCGACGTAGGGCAAAAACGCGTCCTGTTGAGCTTTGTTGAAGCGGTGAATTTCGTCGATGAACAGCACCGTGCGGCGGCCGTAGTGGCGGGATTTTTCCGACGCCGCCATCACTTCTTTGATTTCCTTGATGCCGGAGAGGACGGCGCTGAAGCGCATGAAATCACTGCGCGTTTTGCGCGCCACAATGGTGGCCAGTGTGGTTTTGCCGGAGCCCGGCGGGCCCCAGAGAATCATCGAGCCCAATTCATCGCGCTCGATTTGGCGCCGCAGCGCCTTTCCCGGCCCCAGGATGTGAAGTTGACCCACGAAATCTTCGATGGTTTCCGGCCGCATACGGTCAGCGAGGGGCGAAGGAGTCGCCGCGCTTGGCGAGGTGGTCGCGGAAAAATCGGCGGGTAGA
>JBKQVI010000011.1:0-21145 GCA_052139985.1 Terriglobia bacterium | reverse complement strand
AGAGTGCGGTTCTTCACCTGGCCGTCGCGGCGAAAGGATTCGCGCAGGAGCACGGCGGGCGGGGAGTTGCGGTTGGGGACGGTGGCGATATACATGACTTCTATATACAACTATTAACTTGTAATGTAAAGGAAAATGTTATATATACATGACTACAAATCGCCCCACAAATTACCGCACCTCGCTGGTGCGCAACAACTTCAGCACATTGCTACGCGGAAGATCCGTCCGAAGGTCTCCATGATCTCCACCGAAGGAACGCCAATTGTATCGAAGCGAAAGACAGAGAACTCAGGATGTGTGTTCTCTATAGCGTGAGCAATAGTGGTTTTGCCTCCGCCTGATGCCCCGGTTAGCACAACAAAAGAACCTGTCATGACGTCATTCTATTGAGCGGGCCGGCTGGCGCAGACTCCTGTCTTTGGGGGTCTGTCCCGAAGGGACTTTTCGTGTTGGCACAAATTCGTGCTGGTGGAGGTCAGAGTTTGCCCCACAGTGGCCACAGCTTCGACGCAGAGATTGAAGGGCATCCCTGCGCCAGCCCGCGGCTCAAAGCCATCCAGTGACAGCCGCCAACCTCGCCGCATAGGCCATGGCTTGCTATTGCGCATCGAAAACGGCACAAATCTTCCTGTTGTGGCTTCACGACCACCCGCTAGCGCTCACGGTGCAACGGTACGGAGCAACCGCGAAGGGTACCCTGTAAGGGGACAAGATGCCGCAGTGCCCCGCGCCGGCGTATCGACCCATATGGACTTTAAGGCCGCTAGGCTCTCAGGATCGGTACAAAATGTCGCATAGCGACTTCTAGTCCCGCGACCCAAAAGGCCTATCTTCGAACCCTTTAGGATCATTTAGTACCCCTTGTTAAGCGTGTGGGGCGTAGTTCGCGTTCCTCCGCGGTTCTTCCCAATCACGAGTGCCGTTCGCGCGTGTAGCTGCTCGGAAATGTGACCTGTCCCGAATCGCTGCCTTCAGGAAACCGCCAGTGCGGCCGCACCCAGCACAGTCCAACGCACGACCGAACTGGGGAATGGGTAATTCTTCTTCGCGCGATTCCAGTACAAGGCCATCGTCAGCATGATGCTGACGAGCACGATCACAAAGATGTAGGCGTGGGCAAGGCCCAGTGTGCCGCCGAGGTAGGGTTTGACACCGGGATTCCAGTTTGAGCCATAGAGAAGCACGACGTGCACAAAATAGACGAGGAGGGACTCTTCGGCCAAGGATTGCATGGTTCGCGGCGAGACGGGAAGAAAACGCTCCACGAAGGTGGCGAGGCCCAGCGCAGCGGCAACGAATCCGACGCGGGCGATGAACAGATGCGGCGAGGTTGGCCAGAAATTGGCCTGACCGTAGATATGGCGCGACGCCCGTTCGAGCTCGATGCCAGTCACGAGTAGCAGCAATCCGACGGGAATCGCTTTGCGCAACAAAGCGGGGGTTGAGTGTCCGACTTTCACGTACCCAATACCCAACGCTGCGCCCAAGAAAATGTACGCCGACCACGGCATCAGTGGGAACAGGGACCCGGTGGTTCCGATCAAGGCGGACTTGACGGCCAGCGGAAGGGTATTCACGAAAGGACTGCGCCACGCGAGCGGAGCTAGGAATGCGACGCTAAGAGCGAGGATTCCCGTGACCGCGGCAAGGCGTCGCGGCGTGCGGAGAACCAACACCAGCAACTGCAAGGCGATGAGGGTGAGTCCGATCGTCTGAAGAACATCGACCTGTAGAAATCCGTGCCAGGCATCTGGGCCGGCCCAGCGAAGGTCCCGCAACGAGTGCACGGGAATCCGCAGGGAATACCCCAGAACCACGAAAAAGCCGAAACGGCGAAGGCGTTTGGCGACCGCGGAGCTGAAGTGCAGATGATTCTCCCAGTGCCGAAGCGTCGCCAGCGCAAAGCCAAACCCCGACAGGGTCATGAACATGGGAGCGGTGAACCCACGGCAGAAGAGCCAGTACTTGTACCACGGACTATATTGGGAGGCCGGGGTGAGAAGCACATCGAGAGTATGGCCCTGTACCATCATGACCATGGCGAATACTCGAACGATGTCCACCGCCACGACGCGCGAGGGGGATTTGACCTGCAGGCTCAACGAAAAGACTCCAGAACGAATTTAGATGCGGGTTTGAGGGGAAAGGTTCTCGCAGACGAAGGAAACCCCAGAAGAGCGGGTTTACCCCGCGATTCGCACGTTGCAATGATTGATGTTATGGCGACGTAACGTCGCCCCTCCATCGCCTAACCAGGGTTTTTCCGCAGCCTGTAAGGCCCGGTGCTACAACTAAGATACCCATCGCCCAATTCACTTGATTACGGCAAAACTAGCTGGTACTTTCATTCCCAACATGCTGGTTCTATTTTTATGGAAAACCACGTAGCGGGCGACGCAACGAATGCTACGTCGGCCCGGCGAGTGACGTCTTCTGCACTTGCTTCTCGGCCACGCCGATCGGCGCGATGGCAGCATTCGGACCAGCAGCCAAGGGGTGAACTATGGGTGGATCAACGATTGTGCCTCCTATGCCGGCAGAATCCCCAGACGATTCTTTCCTCAGCCGTGCGATCGGAGTTTTCACTGCACCGGGACGGGCGTTCGAATCGGTTGTGCGCCGGCCCGATTTCCTTACTCCATTGATTGTCCTGACGGTGACTACCATCATCTTGACGGAAGCGATGCTGGTGAAATTCGGCGCCGCGCGCATCATTCGGCAGTCGCTCGAAATGAGCGGCAAGGCCGCCAAGATGACTCCGGAGCAACTGGATCAGGCCACTCAGAACGCCGCTGGAATCACGGCGATCATCATGCACGTGGCGGGTGTGCTGGGCACGCCGATTTTCCTGCTCGTCATCGCCGCCTTGGGCCTGTTTGTCGTCAATGTCATCTTTGGGGCTTCGGCGAATTTCAAGACATGCTTTTCGGTGGTGTGCTACGCCAGTTTGGTGCTCCTTGTGGGAGTGGCTCTGGGATTGGTCATGGTCATGTTGGGTGATCCGGAGCAATTCAATCCGGATAATTTCGTTCCGACTACCGTGGGCTTTTTCCTGAACCCGCGGGAGACTTCGAAGCCGCTCTACGCAATCGCCAGTTCGTTCGACATCTTCCGAGTGTGGTTCACGGTTCTGGCATCCATGGGGCTATCTGCCGCCACGGGGAAAAAGGTGAAGACGCTGGCGATTCTTCTTACCTATCTCGGGATCTGGATAGTTCTTGTGCTGGGGCACGCCGGCATAGCCGCGATCACGGGATAGCGGGGCGGGGTGACGCCAGAACCGAGAAAGGCTGGACTCCGAGGCACACTTTGTTCTTGCCTGCGTGAGCCCGTGTAGCGCGGAACTGTTGGGTAGGTCCGTGGCTTGTCAGCTACGGGCAGGGAAGAACCGCGGACCTGCAAAACAGGTCCGCGCTACACCGTGAATCTGCGCAAGTCTGCAATCCACACACCTCATGCCGATCAAGTTTGAAGTCCTTGCTGAAGACAAGACGACCCGCGCGCGTGCGGGATTGTTGCACACTCCTCACGGTGTAATCGAGACGCCCATTTTCATGCCCGTCGGCACCGGCGGCACGGTGAAGGGCATGACGCAGGATGAACTCGAAGCGCTGGGCGTGCAGATCTTGCTGGGAAATACCTATCATCTCTATTTGCGTCCCGGCCACGAATTGATTCGTGAGGCGGGCGGGTTGCATCGCTTCATGTCGTGGCCGCACCCGATCCTGACCGACAGCGGCGGTTTTCAGGTGATGAGCCTGAAGTCTCTGGGCCGAGTTACCGAAGATGGAGTTTGGTTCCGTTCGCACCTGGACGGCTCCTCGCATTTTCTATCGCCTGAGCGCGCGGTGGAAATCCAAATGGCTTTGGGCTCGGACATCATGATGTGCCTCGACGAATGCGTCGAGTACCCGGCCAGCCACGAAACGCTCGAGCGCGCCGTCAGCCTGACGACGCGCTGGGCGCAGAGGGCGAAAGAGGAGTACACACGGGTTTCGGGGTCGGGGGCCGGAGATTCGGGACACGGGACGCGCGGCACGGGGTACGGAACACCCGGCACGGGAACGGACGTTGGGGGGCCGACGCCTGAAAGCTTGACCCCGAATTCCGAATGCCAAATTCCAGATTCAATATCCCTCCACTCGAATCCCGAACCCCGAATCCCGAATCCCGTGTCCCGTGTCCCGTCTCCCGCTCTTTTTGCCATCGTGCAAGGCGGTACCGACAAGGAACTGCGCCGCCGGAGCGCCGAGGCGCTGCTGGATCTGGGTTTTGAAGGCTATGCCGTGGGGGGACTTGCCGTGGGCGAGCCCAAGTCCGAGATGTATGACGCGGCGCAATTCACCGCCGAACTCCTGCCGCGAGATCGCCCGCGCTACCTGATGGGTGTGGGAACCCCGGAAGATCTGCTGGAGGGCGTCGCGCGAGGTATCGACATGTTTGATTGCGTCATGCCCACACGCAATGCCCGCAACGCCTGCGCCTTCACATCGCAGGGCAAGGTCGTTCTCAAGAATGCTCGCTACGCGCGAGACGAGAAGCCGCTTGACCCAGCCTGTACATGCGCGGTGTGCCGGCGCTACTCGCGCCGTTACCTTCGCCACCTGTTTGTGACGGGCGAAATGCTGGGACCCATCCTGGCCACCCATCACAATCTCCACTTTTACCTTGACACCATGCGCAGAATCAGGCAGTCTCTCCTGTTTGGAGAGTTCGCGGAATTCCATCGCAGGGGGAGCGCCGGACCTTAGGCGTTCTCTTATTCCGAACCGAATCCGGAAAGCTCGAACCGAAAAAGCCCATGCTTCGCAGCGGGGTTTTTTCTAATCCCTGAAACTAGGGCTCTACCTTGATCGTGTGCCTCTTCGTAAATCCTCTCGTCCTGGCGGCGGACCCCGGCACAGCGGGTGCGCTTACCCAGTTGCTTTTCTTTTTCGCGCCCCTCTTTGCGATCTGGTATTTCCTCGTCCTGCGGCCGCAATCGCAGCAGCGCAAGAAACTCCAGCAGATGCTTGCCGACCTGAAGACCGGAGATCGGGTGGTGACGAGTGGGGGGATTTACGGTACGATCATCGGCTTCCGCGATGGCACGGTGCAGTTGCAGATTGCCAGCCAAGTCAAGGTTGACTTGGCACGCTCGGCCATCACCGGAATGGTGACCGAAGAGGCTGCGGACGCAAGCAAGCAAGATTCCGGGTCGAAGGGGAAAAAGTAGAAAGGGCTGCCGAGGAAGTTCATGGATACCAAGATTCGAGGGCGGGCAATATTCATTCTTGTGGTAGTCCTGGCATGCGTTCTGGGCATCATCGGTTTTCCCAAAAACGTGCAGGAGCTCAAGGAGAACCTACACAGCCGTATCCACCTGGGGCTGGATCTCAAAGGTGGAACTAACCTGGTTTTGCAGGTGCAGGTTGAGGATGCCGTAAACATCACGGCCGGCGAGGCGCTCGAGCGGTTGAAAGATGAACTGAAGGCCAAAAACATCCCTTACGCCGATATCCAAGCGAACGATGACAAGACCCAGAACCCGCCTGTTCACCGGATCATCGTCAAAGGTATTCCGCAGGATCGGACATCCGACCTGCAAGCCGTGGCGACTAATCAGTTTTCTGACTGGGATCTGGTCCGGGTTCCCGGCGATGAAACATCTCGAATGTTGGTCCTAAAAACGAGTGCAGCCGTCGGCATTCGTAACCAGGCGCTGATGCAGGCGATGGACACCATTCGGCGCCGCATCGACGCGCTGGGGGTTGTAGAGCCGACGATTGCCGAGTACGGCCAGGGCGACTTCGAATTGGTCGTGCAGTTGCCCGGCGTGGATGACCCGTCGCGCGTCAAAGATATCATGCAATCCACCGCCCTGCTGGAGCTGAAGTTGGTGCAGGACGGACCTTATCCATCCCGGGAGGCGGCCCTATCAACCCACGGCGGAGTCCTGCCCCCGGATACCGAGCTGGTTCCAGGTTCTGACGAACAAACCCGGAATGAAGCTTGGTATGTGTTGAACCGTATCGCGGCGGTCACTGGGCGCGATTTGAGCGGGGCAGAGCCGTCCCACGATCAGGCTGGACGGCCCGACGTAACTTTCACCTTGAACCGCGACGGCGCCGAGCGCTTTGGGCGCGTGACCGGTGCGAATATCGGCAAGCAACTCGCCATCGTGCTTGACAACCGTGTTTACAGCGCCCCGGTAATCCACGGTCAGATTACTGATCGCGGGGAAATCTCCGGGGGAAATTTCACTCCCCAGTCCGCAAGTGATTTGTCTCTGGTGCTGCGGTCGGGGGCTCTGCCTGCCTCGATCAAATATCTTTCTGAGGAAACTGTCGGTCCGTCGCTGGGAGCCGACTCCATCCGCCATGGGGTAATCGCCTCGATTGTGGGCTTACTCGCAGTAATGGGTTTCATGTTGGTCTATTATCGCGGCTCGGGGATTAATGCCAACGTCGCTCTCGCCCTGAATCTGCTTATTCTTGTCGCTATGATGGGCTACATTGGCGCAGTTCTTACGCTGCCGGGCATCGCGGGAGTCATTTTGACCGTAGGTATGGGTGTGGACTCTAACGTGCTTATCTTTGAGAGGATTCGGGAAGAATTGCGGTTGGGCAAGGCCGTTGGAGCGGCAGTTGCCGCGGGCTTTGAACAGGCTTTTCGGACGATCATTGACACCCACGTTACCACTGTCGCATCTGCTGCAATTCTCTTCGCTTTCGGAACGGGGCCGATTCGCGGTTTTGCCGTGACGTTGACGATCGGCTTGCTCGCCAACCTGTTTACCTCGGTTTTTGTTTCGAGGGTAATTTTTGACTACATCCTGACGCGGCGGGAAAAGGGTGCGGCGTTGAGCATCTAGCGACACGTGTTGAAGGGGTTTAAAGAGTTGAAGGGTCAAATAATTCAAAGAAGCTGAACTCTTCCTTTTTCGAGTTTCATCTTTTTCGACTTTTGGACTGTATTTTCAGCTCAATGCCTGTCAGCCTGACGGCCGGCGTAACACAAATCGAAAGAATTTGTAACGGCTCGATAATATTCGGGAACTTCGCGCGGTCCTGCGGTGTCAATTCCATCGGAAGGGTGTGAAGGGAGTCCATGGAGTTCTTCCACGAACCAAAAATCGACTGGATGGGGATCAAGTGGTACTTCATCTCCCTTTCTTTGGCCCTGGCATTGACCGGCATTGTATCGATGATCGTTCACCATGGATTGGTTTACGGGCTTGATTTCCGTGGTGGCACGCAGGTGGACGTGAAGTTCTCCCAAGCCCCCAATATCGAGTCCATCCGCCGCGAATTGGACCGCCAGGGGTTGCACAACGCCACGATTCAAGGAGTGGTGCCGGCGAGCACCCACGCCGTGATCATCGGACTCGACCTCCAGACCACCACCTCCAGCAACGCCCTGGACACCGGCAAGCAAGCGATCGTCACCAGCTTGTCGGGTCTCTACGGCAAAGGCCCCGAAGGAAAAACGGACTTCAACAACTCCAGCCCGCAAACGGTGGCGGACCACTTGACGGCTGACGATCCGCTGGGGATAGGTATAAAGGGTTTCGATGCGGCCACCAAGACTTATCGTGATCTTGCCGACGCCGCGGTGAATTACCGAAATGCTCCTCCGCGCAGCGGGCTGATCGCGGATATCGGCGAGTTGCGCAACGTACCGGGCATCACGCCGGCGGTGATTTCAACCCTCTCGAAAGATTTTTACTTGTCCAGTTTCGCTGTTACCGATACCAAAATCGTGGGGCCGAAAGTGGGCTCAGACCTGCGCCGCCAAGCCCTTTACGTAACGCTCGCGGGGTTGGGCGCCATGTTGATTTACATCTGGTATCGTTTTGAGCTAATCTATGGCGTAGCAGCAGTGGTTGCAACATTCCACGATGTGATTATTACACTCGGTTTCTTTTCTCTGCTGAATAAGGAAATTACCCTGACGGTCATCGCGGCCCTTCTGACGCTAGTGGGCTATTCCATGAATGATACGATCGTGGTGTTTGATCGAATCCGCGAAAACGTTCATGCGACCAAACGCGGTGACTTTTCCAAGCTCGTCGATCACAGCATCAACCAGACTCTTAGCCGGACGATCCTGACCTCGGGTTTGACCTTTCTGGCGGTTCTCTCCCTCTTCCTGTTTGGAGGCGAAGTTATCCACGGCTTCGCATTCTGCCTGGTGGTGGGCGTGATCATTGGCACTTATTCCTCGATCTTTATTGCCAGCCCGATTGTGGTGTATTTTCAAGAACGTCTTGTAAAGGCTGCGGTAAGTCGTCCGAGGGTCAGGGAAGCTTGAGCGCATGACGGCCGGCCGCAATGGCTTGGCCGTATCGCGCAGTTTTTGAGGAGGCGATAATCCATGTTTGAAGACACCTTGCTGGAGTCCTCGACCAAGATGGCGCCAGTTTTGAAGGCCAAGCATTGGCTCATCTCGATTGCAATTGGCGCGGTCTTCTTCCTGACAGGGTATTTTGTATTGCCCATGGTCTCGGCCAACCCCCAAAGCGTGATTTTGACGCAGTCGGGGATTGTGGGTGGGGTGATTGCAGGTTTTGCCGCGATCCTTTGTTATGTCCTGTTGGACGCCAAGCGCTTTGGCTTCAATCGTTGGTTTTGGTTTGCGGTCGTGCTTTTGCTCAATTTGGTGGGATTTATCATCTACCTGATTTATAGCGCGGCCAAGACGGGCGACTGGAAGCGCGCCACGCTCCCGGTGGCTTACATTTTTGAAGTCATCATCATCGGCGTAATGGTGCTGGTCCCCCTGATTTACACGGAGGCCCTGCCCAAAGCGCAATTGATGACCTTCCTGGCTGCCCCGCCCCCTCCACCCCCGCCCCCTCCACCGCCCGCGGCGGCAGCACCTGCCCCCAAGGTCATCCACCGAGTAAGCGCCGAAGATATGATGCGGGCGCCCACGGTTATTCCCAAGACGATTCAGAAAGTCAGGGATGAGCCTGAACCGGCCCCTAATGCCGGGGTTGGCGTGGTAGGCGGCGTTCCCGGCGGCGTTCCGGGTGGACAAATGGGTGGCGTACTAGGCGGCGTTATCGGCGGCGTGCTTTCCGCTGCCTCTGCTCCTCCGCCTCCTCCGCCCCCGAAGCCGCAGACGCCCAAGCGCATCCGCGTTGGCGGCCAAGTGGAATCGGCGAAGTTGATTTTCCAGCCGAAGCCCGAGTATCCGCCCCTTGCCAAGATGGCGCGCATTCAAGGTACGGTACGCCTGGATGCGGTAATTAGTAAGGATGGCACCATTCAAGATTTGAGAGTTATATCCGGCCACCCGTTGCTGGTGAAATCGGCTTTAGAGGCCGTGCAACGGTGGCGGTATAAACCTACTATGTTGAACGGCGATGCGGTGGAAGTGGCTACCGAAATCGATGTGAACTTTACGTTAGCGGAATAACCAGAAGGTTCTGGTAATTTTAGAGGAGGGATAACAACACTATGTTAGCTGCAAACCTGATGGGTTTAGGTCTGTGGTTGTTTCAGGCAGAAGGTGGTGAGGCGGCGGGATTCGACCCCCTCTCCATGTGGCACTCGATGGGGTGGCCTGCCCGCTTCGTCGTGATCGTGCTGTTTATTATGTCGGCTTGGTCGATCGGCGTGATGATCGACCGTTGGATCGCTTTCAGTTCCGCTCGCAAGCAGTCGCGGGTCTTTGCCCCGGCCGTGGCGGGCGCGCTGAAGGATGGAAAAATTGACGAAGCGATTTCCATTGCAGAGCAAAACAAGCGGAGCCACTTGGCGAAAGTGGTTACGGCAGGCCTCCAGGAATTCCAAGCGCATCAAGTTTCGGCGGAAATCTCCGGCGAGACCATTGAGGCGTCCAAACGAGCTCTGGAGCGGGCTGCGGCCATCGTGCACGCAGAACTGAAGCGCGGCGTTTCCACTCTGGCGACCATCGGTTCCACAGCCCCCTTCGTCGGCTTGTTCGGCACCGTGCTCGGCATCATCCACGCGTTTGAGGGAATTGCCGGAAGCAAATCGACCGGTCTGGCTGCCGTGGCAGGCGGTATTTCCGAAGCTCTCGTTACCACCGCCATCGGTCTGTTCGTGGCCATCCCGGCCGTGTGGATTTACAACTACTTCACCACGAAAATCGAATCTTTCGACGTCGAGATGGATAACTCCTCCTCGGAGTTGATCGACTATTTCATCAAGAGGTCGTCGCGGGGGAAGAAGTAAATGGCCAAGAAAACCACAACGCTTGGGGCAGTAGCGGATATCAACGTAACCCCCATGGTGGACGTGATGTTGGTGCTGTTGATCATCTTCATGGTGATTACGCCGATGTTGCAGAAGGGCGTGAGCGTGGATATGGCGAAAGCCACCAATACGCGCGACATGCAGGACGCCGATAAGGAAGACGCGGTCGTCCTGGCCGTCACTCGGGACGGTAAGATCTATCTTGGGTCCGACCAGATCGCCCCAGATCAGATCACCACCCAGGTGAAGGACCGAATCTCCAACAAGTTGGATAAAACGGTCTACCTCCGAAGTGACCAACACGCCAAGTATGGTGTGGTGGTCACGGTAGTGGACAATGTCCGTGCTGCGGGGGTGGACTCTCTCGGGCTCGAGACGGAAAAGCGGACCAACCGTACTGTTCCTATGCCAGGTCCGTCGCAGTAGTCGAGCCTTAATTACCGAGGGCTCGGCTCGACTAACCCGAAGGAGGGTAGTGTTATGTCTATGGCCGTCGGGGGTGGCAAGAAAGGTCCCATGGTGGACATGAATGTCACCCCGCTAATTGACGTGTTGCTGGTGCTGCTCATCATCTTCATGGTGATCACGCCTTTGACACCCAAAGGACTCGACGCGCTCGTTCCTCAGCCCAGTAAGGACAAGAGCCAGCCAGATCAGGATGTCATTAATCGGACGATCGTGGTCAGCGTCGATGCGCGGGGGAACCTCAAGATCAACCAGGACCCGATTGCGTTGAACGATCTTGGTCCGCGGTTGGAGGACATTTTCAAGACCCGCAACGAGCGCATCATGTTCGTGAAGGGCGACCCTGACACGGACTTCGGTGCCGTCGCCGCGGTCATTGACGTCGCGAAGGGCGCGGGGATTGACAAAATCGGGTTGATTACCAAGGCGATTGAAGAAGGTAATTAGGCTCGGATTTTCAGGTTTGCGTTCCGCGAGGGCGTAACAGACTCGTACGCTTGGAAACAGGGTCCGGCCGCACCCAGCGCGTTCGGCCCCTGGAGCGAAGATGTTTTCAAAACCCACAGCGGGCGCGTGATGCTCGTGAAGGGAAGCCTTGACGCGGACTTCGGCGGTGCCGCCGGGATGAACGGCATCGCCAAGCGCGCGCAAGGACGACAAGATTGGGTCAATTACGAAAGCAATTGGTTTAGGATCTCAACTTCTCACTTGCTTCCGTCGAGGGAGGAACCCAGATGAAACGCTATAAATTCGCCCCGCTCTGTGGGGCGTTGCTGCTGGCGCTCGCCGCTTGCGGCTGCAGTCGGCTCAAAGCGCGTGACCACCTTAATAAGGGAGTGCAGGATTATCGTAACGCGCAGTTCCAGCCAGCCATCATGCACTTTAAAGAGGCCGTGAAGCTCGATCCAAGCTTGCTCAACGCGCGTCTGTATCTGGCTACGGCATATGCGCAGCAATATGTGCCGGGCGGGGATTCTCCAGACAACAAGCAGATCGCCCAGCAAGCCATCGACGCGTTCCAGGACGTGTTGAAGATGGATCCGAGCAACATTACGGCCATGGCCAGCATTGCCCAGATCTATTACAACATGAAGGATTTCGATAAGGCGAAGGACTATAACGAGCGCCGGATCAAGATCGAGCCCAACAACCCGGAGCCCTATTATTGGATCGGGGTGATTGACTGGGCTGTTACCTGGAAAGCCGCCCAGACGCTGCGGAAGGAAAAAGGCCTCGACCAGGCCAGAGATGCGGCCCACCCGGATCAGTTGCCGCCGATTCCCGATAAACTTCGCAATCCGCTTGCCGCGCAGAATAGCCCGTTGGTGGATGAAGGTCTCAACGCCTTGAACAAGGCCATCGAGCTTAAACCCAACGACACCGATTCCATGGCCTATCTCAGCCTGATGTACCGTCAAAAGGCCGAGATTGACCCGGATAATGGCCCCCGCTCGGCGGATTTGAAACAGGCCGAGGATTGGGTACAAAAGTCACTGGCTGCCCGTAAGGCGGGAGCAAGTGGCTCTAGCGAGGGTGGTTCGACGGCTGCCCAGTAGCCCTAAAGCTCTTTTGCTGAAGCTTCCGGCCGGACTTGTCTCGACCTGCGGGTCGACACCAAGTCCGGCCTTTGTTTTCCAAGTCGCCGCACCCTCTGCTAGAGTCCTAATCTGGACGCACCGCCGCCCTTTAGGGCGGCACATGCCGGGCTCAAGCCCGGGCGCTACGCCCGAAATTAGAACGTCACCCACCCTCCCGCTTGGCCTCATCCTGGCTCAAAGCGAGTTCTGCCGGCTCTTCATGGCGGCGCGGAAGGCTGCCACATTGCTCGCATTGATCACGTCGGTGCCGGTATCCACGCGCGCCGGCAGAGGTGACGCGGGCGCGGTCCGCCAGTCCTTAAACTCGTGCACGACGTTGTGATGCAAGTCGTCGAGGAAACGCAGGCCGTAAAACGCCATCGTGTAGGGCCTCTGCCCGATCGTTGCGGAGACCACTTTTTGCTGGATGAAATCGAGCGTCTCCGGGTTCACGTCCATAGCCACGACCGCAACCTTGGCGCTCAAGTTGAGCGCGTGCACCGTCTCGCCCGCGGCGGGGCCACCCTGTGCTTCCAGGCACAGGATGCCGTCCACAGCTTCCTTGGTTTTAAACACGTCGGAGAGCAAATCGTTCGCCGTGCGCCGATCGCCTTGGTCGTCGAGCGTGTGCGTGACCTTGAAGCCCGGGTATTTTGCAAAAACTTCCTGCGCGCCGCGCAAGCGTTCCTCCAGGTTGAGTTGACCGGGAACTGTGACCACCACCAGCCGCCCTTTGCCGTTCATTAATTCCGCGATTTGTCTTCCGCTTTCCATGCCGGCCTGACGGTTGTCCGTGCCGATATAGAGGATGCGTTTGGAATCGGGCGCGTCCGTGTCCATCGTGATTACGGGAATTCCCGCGCCGATGGCCCCATTGATGGGCCCGTCGAAAAGTTCCGGACGCGCGGGCGACACCAAGATGCCCGAGGGGTGTTGCGCTACCGCTTCCTTAAAGACTTTCAGTTCTTCCTCGGGCGAATAGTACTTAGGCCCTCGAAAGTATGCTTTGACGCCCAATCCGCGCGCGGCGTCGTAGAAACCTGCACCCGCTTCTTGCCAGTACTCAATGTCGATGTTCGCGGACACCAAAATATATTGCTCCGTCCTTTCATGCAGAGGCTTCTGACACGAGGCCGAAAATGCCGCGACCAGAAGCATTCCCAGGGAAATCACAATCGCATGACGCTGTCTCATGGTCCCCTCCTCGCTTTTGGTGGCCCTCTCTGAGCGGAGAGCGAAATGATGGAAATCTCCATTTGGACTCCTTTGGCGGGTTGGAAGCCTATCACAGAAACTTCCCAGCCGTGAGGAAAATTGGACAGCGCACAGGGGGGCGTCAAATCTTCACGCACCCTCTTCCGCCCCGTCCCTTAGAATCGTCATGAGAGATCGGTGATGGTCCTTCTGAAACTACAACCTTCTGTCGCGAACTGTTACAATGTTAATAACGAGTATGGTCCAATTCGAAGACATTATTCGGGAAGTCGAGGTTTACCGGGCGGGAGAGGATCTCACGCTGCTCCGGCGTGCCTACGCGTTCACCGCGGTGCAACATGCTGATCAGAAACGCCTTTCCGGAGAACCCTATATCATTCATCCCTTGGAGGTGGTGCACATCCTCGCCGGTATGAAAATGGACCCCGTCTGTCTGGCGGCGGGTATGTTGCACGACGTGATTGAAGATACGCACACGACACCCGAGTTGGTGCAGCAGGACTTTGGCGCGGAAGTGGCGCGTATCGTTGAGGGTGTCACCAAGATCAGCCGGATCAAGTATCAAAGCCCCGAAGAACAACAGGCCGAGAACTTTCGCAAGATGGTCCTCGCCATGGTGGATGACATTCGCGTCGTCCTGGTAAAGCTGGCCGATCGCTTGCACAATATGCGCACGCTCGAGTATCTGCCTGTCGATCGTCGGCTGCGCATCGCGCGCGAGACCCTGGAAATCTATGCCCCCATTGCTCACCGCCTGGGCATGGGGAAAATTCGCGGCGAACTCGAAGACCTGGCTTTCCGCCATCTGGAGCCCGAAGCCTTCGACGACCTGAAGCGTACGGTGGAGAGCCGGCGCAAGGTCAGTGACGAGTTTCTGGCGGAAGTGCGCGCTCAGGTCGAAGCAAAAATGAAAGAGACCAACATCCCGGCGAGGGTAGAAGGGCGCATCAAGCGCCTCTACAGCATTTGGCAGAAGTTACGCCGCCAGCAGATCCCCATTGAACAGGTCTATGATCTGCTCGCCGTACGTATCGTCACCGACAGTGTCAAGAACTGCTATGGCGCACTAGGGGTCATTCACAACACTTGGCGGCCCGTCCCTGGACGCATCAAGGACTTCATCGCCATTCCGCGTCCCAACCTTTATCAGTCCCTGCATACTTCCGTCATCGGCCCGCACGGCCAGCCTTTCGAAGTGCAGATTCGCACCGAGGAAATGCACCGCATCGCGGAGGAGGGCATCGCCGCGCACTGGAAGTATAAGGACGGACACCCTCTCACCCAACAGGACGAGGAGCGCTTCGCTTGGCTGCGCCACCTGGTCGAGTGGCAGCAGGAAATGCGCGACCCCGGCGAGTTTCTCTCCACTCTGAAGATTGACCTCTACCCGGAAGAGGTTTACACCTTCACTCCCAAAGGAAAAGTTATCGTCCTGCCGCGCGACGCCACGCCGATTGACTTCGCTTACGCCATCCACACCGAGGTTGGCCACCGTTGCGTGGGCGCCAAGGTGAACGGCCGCATCATGCCGCTCAAGTACCATTTGCGAAACGGTGACATCGTGGAAATCGTGACCCAGGCCAGCCACGCTCCGAGCCGCGACTGGCTTGGGCTGGTAAACACTTCGCGCGCCCGCAATAAGATCAAACACTGGATCAATGTCGCGCAGCGCAAGCAGGCCTTAGACATTGGCAAACGGCTGCTCGAAAAGGAAGCGCGCAAGTACGATGTGGCCCTGAAGAAAATTACCGACGAGGATTACGGCCGTGTGGCGCGGGACTACGGCAGTATGGGAGCGGACGACCTTTACGCGGGGATCGGCTACGGAAAATACTCGGCGCGGCAAGTGCTGGCCAAACTTGCGCCCACCGCCAAACTCGAACCCGTGCACGTCTCGCGCCTCGCGAGCTCGGTCAAGCGCGTATTGGGCGTTGCCACCGACGGCGCCATCCAGGTCGATGGGCACGATGACCTGATGGTCTACCGCGCCAAATGCTGTAGCCCTGTACGCGGGGAGGAAATCATCGGCTATATCACTCGCGGCAAGGGCATCGCCGTGCACGCCAAGCATTGCTCCAACGTACAAAACCTGCTCTACGACGCCGACCGCCGCATTGACGTCGAGTGGGTTGGCCCCAAATTCGCGCTCTATGCCGTCAAACTGGCCTTGGTGACGGAAGACCGCCAGGGCATGCTGGCGGCCGTCACCGCCGCCATTGCCGGCGTGCACTCGAATATCCAGAACATCGAGGCCCGCACCGGCGACCATCGCGCCGACATCGACGTTACCGTTGACATTGTGGACGTTGAGCACATGGAAAAAATCATCTCGTCCCTGCGCAAAATCGAGGGCGTCTATCAGGTCGAGCGCGTCACGCAACCGTAGCGCCGTCGCATTCGGTGCGAAGCTTTGGAGTGCGGCAGCTTGCTGCCGCTTTTCCCCCCGCGAGCTTGCTCGCAGGAATTTCGACCGAAAGCACAGATCCCCACCAGCCATCTGGTGGGGGCCAAAAGCGGCAGCAAGCCGCCGCACTCCAAAGTTTCGCTCTTTTCGGAGGATCACTTGAGCAAACAATCCATTTCCACCCCTTCAGCGCCGGCCGCTATCGGCCCTTATTCGCAAGCGATTCGCTCCGGCAATCTGCTTTTCGTGTCAGGGCAAATCCCTCTTGACCCCGTAACCGGTCACCTCGTGGAAGGCGATGCCGCCGTACAGACCGCGCGAGTGCTGCGAAACCTCGCGGCGATTCTGGATGCCGCGGGTTCCAGCTTGGGGCAAGTTTTGAAAACCACGGTTTACCTGAAGGATTTGGCGGATTTCGCGATGATGAATGAGGTTTACGCGCGCTTTTTCGAGGATTGCCCACCCGCCCGCGCTACGGTGGAAGTGGCCCGCCTGCCGCGAAATGTGTCAGTGGAAATTGAACTTATTGCCGAGATCGAAGCCTGAGGGCAAGCAGTCGTCGGTTTTCAGTTCTCAGCAAGTGCGGCGCCGCTCCTGGCGATTTTACTGAGGACCGATAACTGAAAACCGACGACTGCTTTAGGCGACCTTGGTAACTTTTCCCGAACGAATGCACGACGTGCATGCGTAAATTCTCTTGCGCGCACCCTCGATGAGGGCATGAACTCGCCGCAGGTTGGGATTCCAACGGCGCCTCGTCACGTTGTTCGCGTGACTGATGTGATTTCCATATTTAGGACCTTTTCCGCACAGGTCGCAGGTACGAGCCATTGCTACACCCCTTTTTAGATCGAAAGCTCAAGCCCTCGAATCCTCCATTCTACCAGACGGCCGCGATTTTGCCCACGGCGAAAAGCCCGCCGGGTTACAATGATGGTATGGACAAACTTAATTGCACTCATTTTCTCATGCGCTCGGCCGCGCTGGCGCTCCTCGCGGGCCTCACGCTGCTGCCGGCCTGCGGCACTCGCAAGCCCGCGCCCGGGCAAGCGGTCTGGGCGGAAGTCGACGGCCAGCCGATTTACCAGGAGCAGGTGGAACGCCTCTACCACAGCCGCACGACGCAGGGCACAGACGCCGCGACAGTGGAAGAAGCCGCCAGCTTCAAGCTCAATATCCTTAACGAACTGATTAACAATCAAATCCTCATCATGCACGCTTCCCACTCGCGCATCACGGCTTCGGAAACGGAGATTGACGCCAAGGTGGGAGAACTGAAAAGCCCCTATTCACCGGAAGAGTTTCAGAAGAAACTGGTGGAGCAGGGCTTGGACAATGACGGATTGCGCAAGGAAATCCGTGAAAACCTTATCCTAACAAAGCTTATTAATAAAGATATCATAGCGCACATTAATGTTACCGATGCGGAAATCGCCGCTTACTACGAAAAGAACAAGGCCAATTTCAACGTGTCGGAGACGACCTACCACATCGCCCAGATTCAGGTGACCCCGCGGCCCGACGCGGAAGTCCGTAACTTAAAGAATGACGACGCCAAAACTCCCGCCGCCGCCGAGCACAAAATCCAGGCGCTCTACGAGGGTCTGTCGCACGGCGAGGACTTCGCCACGGTCGCGCAGAATTACTCCGAGGACCCCAGCACCGCTGCCGGCGGCGGCGACATGGGATTCATCCCCGCTTCGGGACTTAACTCGGCGCTGAAGCAGGTGGTGAACTCGCTTAAGGTTGGCCAGGTTTCCCCCATCATTCGATCCAATATCGGTTTCCACATCTTCAAACTCTTGGGAGTGGAAGAGGCCGGCCAGCACACCCTGACCGACTTGCGGGTGCAGAGCGCCATCCGGCAGACGTTGCGCAACGAGAAAGAACAACTCCTCAAAGCTGCATACATCGAAATGCTTCGCAACCGCACCAAGGTGGTCAATCATCTGGCGGAAGACGTGGTAAAAGCCGGAGGCATTCCACCCAATGCGGGGTAGCGGTTAGGGATTAGGGGTCAGGGGTCAGGGATTGAGCACCTTTGCTTATTGAATGGTAGCATCGAGTCCCTAAACCCTAACCCCTTCCTCACACTAGCCGCATCAGCCGGACGCCGGCTTCTACCCCCTGACCTTCCAACACGTTGACGCTGTTTACACGCCCGGCGCGCGGCGCTCGCAATTCATTTTGCATTTTCATGGCCTCGATGACCAGCAGGCCCTGGTCGCGTTTTACTTCCTCACCTTCGCTCACCAGAACTTTCACCACCTTTCCGGGCATGGGCGCCACAATTTCCTGCGGACCCTCCGCCTCGAGGGAGGATCCTGTCTGTCGCCACCGGCGCGGGTCGCGCAACTCCACCACGTACCGCCGCGGGCCCACCGCGACGATATAGGGGCTGGCAAGGCCAGTGGGATCGCCCGGGCGCTTTAAGACGCAGGCTTCATACGCCCGGCCGTTCATCAGCAGCGAGTACACGCCGGGAGTGATTTCTTCGCACTGCGCCTCCGCACCCTGGCCACCCATGCGAAAGCGCCGCACGCCATCCGCGGTTTCGGGGGCCGCCAGTTCGACGTCGTACTGGATCGATTTGGAACCGCGACGAAGCCGCGCGTAGAGCTTCATCAAGACCTCCCGTCTGGCCGCTGGGGACGCCGGTTGAGTAAATCGCGCCGTCCGGCCAGCTTCCATCCGTCGCTCACCGTGGCAAGCGCGGGCGCCGCGTCGCCGTTCCGTTCCACATGCAGCAGCGCCGCCAGTAGAGCCGCGCGCTCTTCATCCTCTGGCGCCGGCTCTTCCTGCATCAATCCGGCTGCCAGCACCCGATCGATGAATCCGGTCTCGAGACGCCCGGCGACAAAATCCGGGTGCTCCAGCACGCGGCGGAAAAAGGGGATATTCGTGCGAATTCCTTGAATCTCGTACTCGCCCAGAGCTCGCCGCATCCTCGCGATGGCCTCCGGGCGGTCCGCAGCCCAAACGGCGATTTTCGACAGCAGCGGGTCGTAATCGAGCGGCACTTGCCAGCCTTCATACACCCCGCTGTCAAGGCGGATGCCCGGCCCTGACGGCGCTCGCAGTTGTGTGATGAGCCCCGGCGAGGGGAAAAAATTGTTGGCGGGATCCTCCGCGTAAATGCGGCACTCGATGGCCGCTCCCCGCATCCGCACGTCCTCTTGCCGCCACGCCAGAGCTTCGCCGGCCGCGATTCCGATTTGTGCCTTTACCAAATCAATGCCGGTGACCCACTCCGTCACAGGATGTTCCACCTGCAGACGGGTATTCATTTCGAGAAAATAGAAGTTCCCCAGCGGGTCGAGAAGGAACTCCACGGTTCCCGCATTCGAGTAGCCCGCCAGCTTGCTCACGCGCACCGCGGTCTCGCCCATGCGCCGGCGCAAATCGTCATTCACGGCGGGAGAGGGGCATTCCTCCACCACTTTCTGGTGGCGCCGCTGCAGCGAGCACTCGCGCTCGCCCAGGTAAATCAGGTGCCCGTGCCGGTCGCCGAGAATCTGGATCTCCACGTGGCGCGGGTGCTCGATATACTTCTCCACGTAAACCGCGGAATCGTTGAAGGCGTTCTGCGCCTCGGAGCGTGCGGTGCGGTAGGCGGATTCCAATTCGGATTCCAATCGCACTAGGCGCATCCCCTTGCCACCTCCGCCGGCCGAGGCCTTGAGCATCACGGGGTAGCCGATCGCACCGGCGATGCGCTGAACCTCTTCGAGGCTTTCGAGATTCCGGTCGGCGCCTGGGACCACGGGCAGTCCCGCCTGGATCAAGGCGTGGCGGGACGCGGTCTTTGAGCCCATCAACTCCATGGCGCCAACCGGAGGGCCGATGAAAACTATTCCTGCCTGTTCGCAGGCGCGCGCGAAGTCGGGGTTTTCCGCCAGAAATCCGTAACCCGGGTGAATCGCTTCCGAGCCGCTGCGGCGCGCGGCGTCGAGGATGCGGTCGATGCGCAGGTAGCTTTCCGTGGAAGGCGCCGGGCCAATCGGATACGCCTCGTCAGCGTAACGCACGTGCAGAGACTTGCGGTCCACATCGGAGAACACCGCCACGGTACGGATGTTCATCTCGCGGCACGCGCGCATTACCCGCACGGCAATCTCGCCGCGATTGGCGATCAGGATTTTGCGGAACACGGATTCTCCTTGCCCTAAGATTCGTTGCGCGCTAGTCGCAATTGCTGATTATACCTGCCCCAGCTTTGTCAAAACTCGCGCAAATTCGGCTAAAAGAAAGCGACATAAACCTATTCTCTCTGCATTTTGGGTGTTTTTGCTGTCTCGTAAGCCGCTCCTTCACGACTATCGCCTTTCCTTTCAGTATGTTATCAGGATTTCGTGGTAAATTCCCTGTAACTCCCGTTTTTTCATGAACTTATCCGGACCGACCGCATGGCTCCCTTTGTTTTCAATAACATTCCGGCTTCGAACGTAGAAAAGGAAATTCCTTTTTTGTGATTTCCACGGTCTGAGTGTCAGGGTGAGAGACTTTCGCGGCGGGTAGCACGGCGCCAAACCTTCATCGCATGTCTAGCTTATACTACTCGGCTCGTTTTGTCAAGAGATAAAACTCCTGGCGGAAACTGCGGCGGGGCTCAGCAGGAAGCGAGGACTTGCACTATGGCACCTAGTGCTATAGAATTGATAAGGCGTAACGATGCGAGTTTTCAAGTCCAGGTGGTTTCAACGCTTTGCCCGCAAGGAAGGGATCGCGGATACCGTCTTGCGTGAGGCTGTTGCTCGCGCCGAGAAGGGACAGATCGACGCCGACCTTGGCGGTGGGGTCATCAAACAGCGGATTGCCAGGCCGGGGCAGGGAAAATCGAAAGGCTATCGGACCATCATCTTTTTCCGGCGCGGAGCCAGGGCATTCTTCGTGTATGGATTTGCCAAAAGCCAGCGGGCGAACATCGATGACGATGAGGAAGAACAGTTCAAGGAAGCCGCAAAGCTGGTCCTGGCGTTGACCGAGACGCAACTCGCGGTGCGGTTAGAGAGAGGCGATTTTGTGGAGGTGAAAAGCGAGTGAGCAAAAAGTATCGAAGCGATGCGATGGCGGCCATCCACGAAACCATGGAGGCCTTGCACGATGTGGGGGCCATCGGCAAACAGACGATGCGGCGTTTCGATGACGCCTGCTTGACGCCGATCCGGCCATTGAAGCCTGAAGAGATCAAGGCCATCCGCGAACGAGAACACGTCAGCCAAACCGTCTTCGCCAACTACCTGAACGTGACCAGCAGCCTGGTCAGCAAGTGGGAG
>JBKQVI010000010.1:0-5573 GCA_052139985.1 Terriglobia bacterium | reverse complement strand
AGAGTGCGGTTCTTCACCTGGCCGTCGCGGCGAAAGGATTCGCGCAGGAGCACGGCGGGCGGGGAGTTGCGGTTGGGGACGGTGGCGATATACATGACTTCTGTATATCACTACAGACTTGTAATGTAAAGGGAAATATTATATATACATGACTACAAATCGCCCCACAAATTACCGCATCTCGCTGGTGCGCAACAACTTCAGCACATTGCTACGCGGAAGATCCGCCAGAACTCCCGGCCAAACCTTCGCATGGTACTGGGCATACTCTTCGTAGGCCCCCGGTTTGAGTCCGATGATCTGTCCATATCTTTTGGTGTTTGCATGATTTCGGGCGCCTCTGACTTTCCGTTGTGGATTGAAGAACAAACAGCTTCCAGCACCAACCTGAAAACCGCATCGTTCACATTTTCTTGACGGTACAGCTATCAATAAAATCCCAATCCAAATCGACCCCAATTCCGGACTTCTGTGGAGGATGAGCGTAGCCTTCGGCGTCGATCTGCAATTTGCTTTTCATGCCGAAGTCCATATACGAAAGGGGGTACAGAAGCTCGAAAAATTCGCAGTTGGAAATGGCACAGCAGCAATGCAGGTTTACCATTTCCAAAGGGTGGTAAATGGTAGTGTGGAGTTCACATTTCATCCCAAAGGACTCTGCCAAGTGAGCGGTCTTTATGACCGATGTTATGCCTCCCTTCCACGACACATCGGTGCGCACCATGTCCACAACCCCCGTGGCAATGCACTCGGCAGTTGAATAGTGTGAGCCCGCCAGCACCTCGGTGCCAATGATGGGAATGTCCAGCTTGGCAGTCAACTTTCGCAATCCATGAAAATCTACATCGAAGAGGGGTTCTTCGAGCCAATAGTAATTCAGCCGCTCGAGCTCACGCCCCACACGCAGGGCCTCTTCGTGGGAATAGGCCGCCACAGGATCGGCCATCAGCTTGAACGCTGGCCCTACCGCCTCCCGGCAGGCGCGGTACGCCTGCAAGTCGAAGTCGATCTTGCCGGGCGGATGCAGCTTATAGGCGTGCCAACCCAGGTTCTTCACCTCGAGTGCCTGCCGGGCGTAGTCGTCGGGCGTGGGCAATACGAAAGAGCTGGCGTAAGTGGGCACTTTGTCCCTATAGCTACCGAGCAGCCGGTAGAGTGGCAGGCCGGCGGCCTTGGAGGCGATGTCATATAGGCAGATGTCGAACGGCCCATAGGAATAGATAGGAACGTGGTTCCACCACCGGTCGTACATCCGGAAGTCCTGCCAGTGCTTCTCGCGCTCGAACGGATCCTTTCCCAGGAAAAACGGTTTCAGGGCGGAGGCCGCGATCTCCCCGGCCATTTCGGCGCCGCGCCCGGCAAAGCCGAAGGAGTTTCCCTCGATGCCCTCGCTGGTTTTCATGGAAATCACAAGGAAATCGAACGCCGATTTTCCCCCAATCCGCATCTCCGAATCCGACATGCCTTCGCGCACGTTTCTGCAAACGCGAATCTCGATTGAGGTTATGGCCATCGTGGCTCCTTTAGCGCCGTTCCGCTCACTTCCCGATCGAGAAAGATTCTCAAAGCCGACCGGCTTTCGGCTTGGCAGGTCGAGAGATTGTCCGAAATCTCACCCAACCTCGACACCGGCGTCAATATACTCCCGCTTCGGTAGGGTTGCAAACAGAAGGGCAGTACGCGCGGCGTGGACTCGTCTGATGCCGTCGCGGAGGGATATTGTTACCACGCGGCACTGAAGCGGACGGTAGTGTCCTAATTTCGAGTGTAGCGCCGGGCTTGAGAGGCTGCGGCCCCCCCCGAGGGGCCAAAATGGCTTTCTCCAACGTTCGCAAGTCGTTGATTCCAGGTTCGACCACATGCGAACTGGGTCGATTTTAGGGCCTCAAAACGAGTTTTTCCGCAGCCTCTTGATCCCGGCATGTGCCACCCTAAAGGGCGGCGCTGCGTCCAAATTACGGCACTACCAAGCGGACAAATTGTCTCTTATCATATGCCGGTCGAGATATACTGTGTAACATCGCAAAAATCGTTCGGAAGATTGTTCAGCGTTACGAGCCAAGGTCGCAGTTGCGAACCCAAGCCCATTAGCACGGGGAAGAAAAATGCCTAAACCGTTCCGAGCCTCGGTTACCGGAAGCTACCCACGGCGCGTGCAGCCCACGGACACCCTGAAAAAGCCCACGCTTTCCCGCGAGGAGGCTGATGAAATCATTCGCTGGGCAGCGCGCGACCAGGTGGAAGCCGGCCTCGATATCATCACCGACGGCGAGGGTCGCCGCGAAAACATGTATTACTTCTTCCAGAAGCGGATGGATGGCCTATCGTTCGAGGAGATGGCCTATCGGACTTACGGAGACGCTGGATTCGGGATTGAGATCGCCTCGGTGGTGGGCACAATTGAAAACCCGCGGTTCGAACTGGCCCATGACTGGAGGACTGCCCGTGGCGCTTCCCTTCCCGGAGACCGACTGGAACGCTTATATCTATGTCGCTGATCTGGCGGAGGAGATCTACCAACTTTCCGTCAAGCCTTCGCTGGCGTATCGCACCTACAACGCCGGAGGCCACACCCTGTCAGCGCCGGAGTTAGTAGCTTTGGTGCAAGAACTGTTGCCGGATGCGCAAATTTCCTTCAGCCCCGAAAAGCCGAATTCACCCTTCATCTACCGAATGGATGATCAACGCCTTCGCCAGGAGTTGGGGTGCCTGTTGCGTCCCATGCGGGAAGCGATAAAGAACCACATCGAAGAGGTCCGGCGCCGGGAGTCGCACGCGCGCTGACAGTACTCTGAAAAAGTCTGTGGACCGCCGTTGTAACGCCGGCTTCCAGCCGGCACCTCCCATTTCGACATTTTTCATCAGACCTCTCAGAGCATTCCCGCCTAGTAGCGGCGTTGACCGCCTGTGCGTGAAGGCGACAACCAAGTGATCACAAGCAGGCACGGTAAGTTGCCCGAAGGCGACTTCGGGGGAGCCAGGGAATGCACTTCCACGGGTGGGGCGTTGACCGGCAAAGTGGATTGCTGCTCGACCTGCAACGAGCGCGTTGGAGGTAGCGAAGAGGTACGCGCATTTTGCGTTCCTCTGCGGCTCGTAACACTGGAATCTCGTCCTGTTCATTGCAGGCAATGAGAAATGGCCGCGGAGGAATTTGCCTCGGAGCCAAATACCTCTGATTGCGCTACCCCGCTTCGAAGTAGGCGACGATGCGTCCGGAACCACCGGGCACCGCTCCCGCGCGTAAGCCGTAAAAACTTCCAGTGGATGCTCTCTGGTTGCCTTTGATTGCGAGTGGCATCAGATGCTTTCGCCATCTATGCGCTGTCTTGATTTTGAGTTATATTGTAGGCACTGACGAATCCCGCTTGGGTTGCGGGCTTCGGTAATATATTGCCCCTTAAGGTAATGAACTCATGCCAATATCTTCCATTATCCCGGACGCGGAAAAATTCATCAATCTCCCCCCGGAGGAGAGAGCATGGGCGCTAATCACCGAAGCCGGGGGTTCCAACGCCAAGGACTTGCACCTTGGGAACCTTGTCAATCCCAACGCACGTAGGGTGGTAGATGGCTACCCGGAGAAATACCACGAGGCAATTAGAGCAGCGTACCGTGGGGCGTACCAGTGGTTACAGAACACAGACTATCTGACGGTGGACTCCGACCCCAATTTCCTGCGAATCTCTCCGCAGGGGATTGAGTGGTACCAGCGGCATTTACACACGGCGTCGCGAGAGACAGAGAATCAGCCAGCGAATGTCACGACCCCGTCCGACGAGTTAGCCGAAGACAATCATGCGGCGAGTGAGGATGGTCCCAACGGTGGAGGATCTGTCCCGGTATCACGCAGCACCGATTCCAGCCCCGCAACATCAGGGGTCCCTTCTCAGGATAGTGGTTCGCTATCTATCGACTTGGCGAGCATCAGTGACGCTCCCACTACGGACGACGAACTCGGTTTTCAGCCCTACGTCTTAGCCCTCGCGAAATTCCTGTTGAGCAAGCACACAAGCGGGCCGCTCACCCTTTCAATCGAAGGCGAATGGGGGAGCGGCAAGTCGTCCTTCATGATGCAACTTGAGAAATCGCTGAAGGCTCCTTCGCAGGAATTGGTGGCCGATGGCCAACCATCTCCGGCGACGCGAACATTTTGGTTCAACGCCTGGCGTCAGGATAAGCAGGAGGCGGTGTGGGCGGCGTTCGCAATGGCTTTCAGTCGCGAATTGCGGAGCAAAGTTGCCCACCCGTGGAGGGCCGGTCTTGAACTCGCGCGTCAGCGCGCCAAAGTCAACCCTGACCAGATCGGCATCGCGACCGCATCGATCAAGGCAATGGCGTGGGTTGCCGGAATAGTTTTCTGCTTCGCGACCTTGCACAGCCTCGGGGCCGAGAAGCTGAAATGGTTGTTGTCAGGTACCGTCACGGTGGCGGCACTCGTGCAGGGATACAAAGGGTTGACGAAGGTCTTCGGGAACCCGTTTGAAACCCATGTTACTCGGTATCTTCGCGGACCAGACTATGCCGAACGCGTGGCGTTCGTAGAGCAGTTTCACGACGACTTCAAGCGTATGGTCGACACTTATGCTCAGAACGTCGACAAGATTTTCGTCTTCATCGATGACTTGGACCGCTGCGAAGTTCCTAAAGCCGCTGAATTGATGCAGGCTTTTAATCTCCTCATTGGCGATGACAAAAGGCTGGTTTTCGTCATAGGTATGGACCGGGAGAAGGTGGCAGCCGGTATTGCTGCGAAGTATAAGGACCTTGCGCCCTTTCTATATGGCCAAGGCGCAGCTGATCGCATTGACTACGGCTTTGCCTTTCTAGAAAAGTTTATTCAGCTTCCATTCCAGATTCCCACACCTGATGTTAAAAGCCTTGACGAATTCCTCAAGAAGATGTCGAAACAACCGACCAAGACAACGACGACTGTGCCCGCGACGCCCGCAGCGGAAAGTGCGTCGTTACCTGCATCCTCGCTTCCCAGCCCCACCCAGCGGAGAATCGAACGTGACCTCGAGTTCAATGGCGACTCGGGACGCGTGCGCGAAGTCGCTAAGATGGTCGCCGTCACAGTGCACCGGGGCCCGCGAAGAGTGAAACAGTTCGTCAGCCTCTTCCGGCTCAGGGCATACATCGCCAATCAACTCGGGCTCTTTGACGACGGTGACAGTGGGAAGCCGAAATTGACCTTCGAACAGCTTGGAAAATTCGTTGCTATTAGTCTCGCTTGGCCAAAACTGATTGGCGAGTTAAGTACTAACACCTTGCTGCTCTCGACGCTGGAGGCGTTTGCCGTTTCCAGAACCATAGGTACAAGTGGTAATACAAAGCCCGCAGTGGACTCCGCAGGCTCGGATTGGAGGGAGGTACGGCAGCTCACCGCCTTGCTGCAATATGGCTGCGTGGGAAGCCCAATGTGGCCGCTTGAACCTTCTCGCTATTGCAATTCTTTGCGGGGGCTTGACTTTGCTCGTTTCTGACACTATTATGAGTGTCATATGAAATCACTCCGCAACCCCGACCTGGAACTGCGAGGGCGACTTATTCGGAGTCTTGGTTCTCTCCGC
>JBKQVI010000009.1:0-5659 GCA_052139985.1 Terriglobia bacterium | reverse complement strand
CGACGTGCTCGATTGGCTCAAGGGTCACGGCAGGGGCTATCAGACGCGCATAAACCGCATTCTGCGCGTGGTCATGGAGAGTCAGCCCCCCGCGAGGTCAGGGGATTAACTCCGCTGCTGGCCTTGCGGGCGCGTCCACCAGCGGTCATTTCCCGATCGAGATCCTCTTTCGTAGCGGCGGGTTCACCCCGCCATTTTCGCGGCGGGCTTACGCCGCCGTGTGGCGAGGTAAACTCGCCGCTACATTTCCGCGGCTCGTCATCCGGCCCCGTGTACGGAGCGGCTTTCGCGTGGCCATCAAACGCGGGTGCTCTGACCGGTGGCGTGGTAGCACAGGCACTCCTGCCTGTGACCAAGGCGGGTGCGTTCCACACATTGGACACCCCGATGCATCGGGGTGCCACACCCCACGCCGCCCATGATAGGCCTTGCACCCGCGTCCCCAAGCGGTCATTTCCCGTTGTAGCGCCGCCACACTCCGGGGCGGGTAGTCGCGGTTAGCGATTTGCTAATTGTGGGGCTTTGTGATGCGCGGAACAGAAAACGCGTCGCCACGGCCAGTGCATTCTGTGCGTAGCCATTTCGCGGGCGCGATATCCCGAAGGCAATCTTACGTAATCAACCCGGGTAGGACACTCCACTACCATTGCCATGTAAAGAATGAAACCGGCGTAACTGGACCACCGCCAGAAGGACCCACGGTCAGGACTGCACTGATCGTGGCTACCCGCTGCAGAGCCTGCCCAACCGCTGGCGCGTTGATTAGGAGGAATGCGCCAGGAGGATGAACAAGACGACAAGCCAGCGGTCGGAATAGGCGCACTAAATTAATCGGCACTCCAACGTAAAAACTTAAATTTCCGAACTGGTAGCGCAGACGTAGCCGCTGTTCGGCTTCGTCTGCGGCTTTTCCCTTGGGCATTAACCGATATATGGATGTTCGAGAACGTTGTAGCCATGTTAAGGACCGCGGAGGAAGCTGAACTACGCTACCTCCGCGCTACCCGCTGTGGGCTGCTTGCCTCTAGAAAGAAAATACTCTTGATGTCTAAGAGAGAATCCACCCACTTTCAATTCTCACTATGGGCGGTTTCACAACCGTGGCATAATCTCCACCAGCAGTTCAAAAGCGGAGTCCAAGTCCGAATAAGCTGCGACGAATTTCATGTCGGCTAGTGGCGAACGATGGAGAAACATTCTCGCGTAAAAATTGTGGTCGCATCCCCGGGCGACGTTGCGGACGAACGAAAGGCGCTCGGCCAAGTGGTTGACGAGATCAATAGAACAGTAGCCGGTGACCTGGGACTGACGCTTACGCTCTACCGCTGGGAAACCGACGCTCACCCCGGATTCCATGTCGAGGGACCACAAGGGTTAATCGACTCGATTCTTAGGATTGAAGAATCAGACCTGTTTATTGGCATATTTTGGAAACGCTTCGGATCGCCGGTGAAGGGTTCCGATTCGGGAACCGAGCATGAATTCCGGCGAGCTTATGAGTCGTGGAAGACAAGGAACTCGCCGCAAATCCTGTTTTATTTCAGTGAAAGGAAGTACACGCTCAGGACAAAACAGGAGCACGAACAAATCGGACGAATCATCCGATTTAGAGGGCAATTTCCGAAAGAAGGCCTGTGGTGGACTTACAAGAATCTACAGATTTTCAAGCAAGCAGCCAGAGAGCATCTTCTGAGGTTACTACCTACCTTTGGTGCGAGGAAGCGTGGCTTGCCAAGGAACCCTTCAAGCCAAACCCTGTTCGACAACGCGGCTCCTATAGTGGGTCCGCGCGAGCCACTGTTGAACCCACGCTATACATTCGATACATTCGTCGTAGGAACATCGAACCAGTTTGCACATGTGGCTGCTTATGCCGTCGCGGAAACTCCTGCGAAGGCTTATAACCCGCTGTTCCTCTACGCCGCGCCGGGCCTCGGGAAGACCCACCTGATGCAGGCTGTTGGACACTTAATACAAAGTAGATGGAAGGAAATGGTAGTCGTTTACGTCGATTCGGAGGATTTCGCCAATCAACTGCTTACTTCGCTTCGGTACGACCGAATGGCGTCGTTTCGGGATAAATATCGAGGGGTTGACGTCCTGCTGGTAGACGACATCCAGTTCATCGCTGGCCAGGAGCTAGCGCAGGAAGAGTTCTTGCACACGTTTAACACCTTATACGAAACACAGAAACAGGTCGTGATCTCAAGTGACTGCCCGCCAAAGGACGTCCGAAACCTGGAAGAGCGACTTCGAGCGCGGTTTTCATCCGGTTTGATCGTGGATATCGGTCCGCCTGATCTCGAGACTCGGCGGGCCATTCTTGCAGTAAAGAGCGAATTCCAAGGAATAACGCTACCAGAGGAAGTCTCGGATTTTATCGCCCGCACTGCGGGTGCGAGCGTTCGCGATCTCGAAGGTGCTTTCACTCGCGTACTGGCGTATGCATCCTTGACCGGCAGGCAGGTTCACTTTCGATGGCGCAACATACCTTAAGAGACTTCATCCAAAGCGGGTAGCGCATCAGAGGTGAGCGCAGTTTGTTTTCCTCTGCGGCACTCAAAAATCGAAATCTCGACCGGTTCATTGGCACGCAATGAGAAGGGGCCGCAGATAATTCGGCTTGGCCGAGTGACTGTGCGCCGAGTAACTGTGCGCTTGAAAATCGGCATTCTTGCGAGGATACTAGAGGGTGCCTCCGTTTGGCGACCACGGTCACTGGTGTCGTGACCGCGGGTATTTCCTTTTTCCCATTTCACAAACGCCCACAGTTCGGAAACCGCTTGCTGTGGCTACCGCCTGGGAAGGTTAACCTCCATGAAAGACAAAGGAGACGATAAGGTCGAGGCACTCCAACCCCCCGAGCAGAACGAATCAATTGTCTCCACCGCCCCGGTTCCTAAGGCCAAGCGGCCCGAAATAACTGACATACTTGCTCCACTCAAGTCCATCGGCATTGAGGATGTAGCTGATAAACGCGTCGTTCCATTCCTTGTCCAAGCTTTGCTTGAGAAAGTCGATCGAGTTCGCATTCTTGATTCCGAAAATGTCAGGCTTCAATCAGAGAATAAGGAGCTGGCGATTAGCTCAGCGAGGCAGGACGAGCAAATCCGCCACGCCAGGAAAACGCGATTGCTCTCAGCCGGTATGGGTGTGCTCGGGGGATTGTTGACTGCTTTTGCGTTTAAAGCGTATGACAACCAAGCAATATTCGTTGTGCTACTGATCACGGGAATCGCCCTTTCACTCTTTGCCGGAGTCATGGCAAAGCTTTAAGCGGTTGCGGAGAAAAAAGTGGCTTATGTAAGTGTCCCTGGCATTGAGATATTGAAGGTTGCGGGTGCAGGCGACGTCTCGCAGGAGCGCGTCATTCTACGCATGGAAGAATCAGTCGACTTGATCAACTATGTACTCTTGAATGCCTATTCAGAAGGAAACGATGTGTCCGATCTGAACGACCATGTCTTCTGGTTTCCATCCGTGGTTGCAAGCCAAGGAGACTATGTGCGGCTCTATACTAGACTGGGAAATTACACACTTACGCAGGGCAAGTTTGGCGAGAGTCCCGCAAGATTTCATAATTTCTTTTGGGGAAAGAATGCTGCGGTGTGGGGCGGGTCTCCTATGCCTGGTCTCCTGTCCTCCAATGCCGTGGTTGTATTACGTATCAGCAATTGGATACACAAGAAGATCCTGTAATCACTGGGGCGGTTCCCAAACCGAGAATCGAGGGTGGTACAGACATTGCCCTTATGCCTGCGTCCCAGGCCTCGCGTCGCGACCTCTCGCGCTCAGGGGTTCACCGCAGATGAGAAGAGCAGGGGGAGCTAGGGGTTGGGGGTTCGGGATTAGGCGTTCGGAAATTAGAAAACGCAGATTCAAAATTCAAGAACAGGCCCGAAGTCCGAAAGGCCGGGATGCGGGGGCAGGAGCGATGCTATTCCCTGGCATCCCTTTACCAGCGCGAGAACTGCGCTATACTGAGCCCATGGCCACCATCGACATTGCCCATCTCAGTTTAGAGGAGCGGCTGCGGCTGCTGGATGAGCTCTGGGAGAGTCTTTCGCGAACGGCCGAGGCGATTCCGCTGACCGGCGCCCAGCGCGCGGAATTGGACCTGCGGCTGGACGAGCTTGAGCGCGAGGGACCAACCGGCATTCCTTGGGAAGATGTGCTCCGCCAGATTCGGGGGTGGCGCAGACATGGGGTTGGATGTCTGCGTCCCAAGCCTCGCGTTGCGACGTCTCGCGCCCAAGTGTTCACGGCAGGGCTGGGAATTACAGATGGCAGATTCAAAATTCAAGAACAGGCCCGGAGTCCGAGGTCGGAGAGGCCGGGATGCGGGATTCGGGGCTCGGGATCAGGGGTTGGGGGCTCGCGGCTGGGGAATTGGAAATCGAAGATTGCAGACTCGAGACCTAAGCGCAGACATAGGCGCAGTCTGCCTTCGTCGGCGGCTTTCCGGTTTGCTACCTGCTCTTCTCCTTAAGGCACGCGGTTAGTGGCGGGGGCTAGCCGCCCGTCCACTCGAGGGGCTGGTGAGGCGGCGGGTGGTCTCGGATATTCGGAGCAGAGAGCGGAGGGCTTCGTTCACGGCGGCCGAGTTGCGGAACGCCTTGGCCACGTCCGGCTCCAGGACCGCAACATTGGCGCCTTCCCTCATGATGCGCCGGTAGTACTTGCCGCGGACGGCCGTGGAATAATCGAAGTTGTATTCCGAGCGCATATCATCCCGGCTCCCCGGGGCCTTCGCCTTCATGGCGTTTCCTTTCGCGATGGGTCGCGCGACGCGCGCTGATTAAGCGCGTGGTGCCGCCTCGCTCCACATGGCTAACGACGAGCAGCCGACCGCGGGCTGAATACCCCACCGTGACCAGGCGGCTCTCTTCCTGCGAATGATCCGGGTCGCCAAAGGTGGCAGCCAGAGGGTCGTAGAACACGGTCACAGCTTCGTCAAAGGACACGCGGTGCTTCTTGACGTTCGTGGTGGCCTTGCTCCCATCCCACTCAATAAGCATTATACCATTTTCTCCCGTCTCACCCTCGCCGGAACGCGCAACAACTATCCTCGCAGCCGCACCGATTTTCAAGTCGGCAATTGTGGACGGCGATGTATAGGCGCGCGCGGATGGCGCCCCGACTCATCGGGGCGTCCCAGGCCTCGCGTTGCGGCCTCTCGCGCCCAAGTGTTCACGGCAGCCGAGAAGAGCAGGGGGCAGGGGTTCGGGACACGGGATACGAAGAACAAGGTTTCAGGTGCCGGGCGTCAGGTGTCGGAAAGACCGGGATACGGGACACGGGATTTGGGGTTGGGGGCTCGGGGCGCTATGAATTCAAGGCCAGTCCTGCGCGGCGTGAAAAATCCGCGAGATTTCGGTGGTGTGTTGTTTAAGCTGATACACCGCAATATAGGGCAAAGATGCGAAGGTCAGTTCGCGACGCCCGCTCATGCGGCGGCTGATTCGCCCGAGGTTGGGAAAATCGCTGAGCTGGGCGCAACCGTCATAGATGGTCTTGGCTACCCGTGCGGCAGCTTTGGGGTTGTCACGCTCGATGCGTTGGCAAATGCGCTCAAGGTCCTCCGCGGCGGGCACCGACCAACGGATTTCCATCAGGGCTGTAAAAAGCGCCGAAGTCGCTCGCCCACCTGCTCATGCGT
>JBKQVI010000008.1:0-11060 GCA_052139985.1 Terriglobia bacterium | reverse complement strand
ATAGAACCCTTCAGGGTGCAATTTTCTGTGGCCACGTTCCGTCGAGGAATCACAGGTCAACGGCCTCCTTCATGGCTGCATCGTGGATACGATCCAAGTAGTGCACGTCCGGTCCGATATGGCGAACCGTTTCGCTATATCGGACCGGACGTGCACTACTTGGATCGTATCCACGATGCAGCCATGAAGGAGGCCGTTGACCTGTGATTCCTCGACGGAACGTGGCCACAGAAAATTGCACCCTGAAGGGTTCTATCTATGCGTAGACGTAAATTTCTTGCAAGCGCCGGGGCCTTGGGAGCTATCCCCGTGCTCGCAAACGCCAAGCCGCCCGCCCAGCCCCAGGACGGCACGCCCGAACGCCATTCCGATCTGCCGGCCAAATACACTCCCTGTGCGAAACACCAAGACTGGATACAGTCCGTTTACGATCCCCGACTATTACATGTATGCGAACGATCTGGTGATTGAGCGCAATGTCCCCGGAAAGCCCCACACCGGCAAAGTGCTGGCAGCCATTCAGGCGCACGTTGACGATCTTCTGCTGCTTGCCAGCGGCACGGTGGCAAAGCTCATTGACGAAGGTTACACCGGCTACCTCATTCGTTTCTCAAACGATGAGGCCTCCGGCCGAACCCTGAGGCACGGCGTTGCCCAGAATGAAATCGACAATGAAAACGCCGCGAAAGCCATGGGCTGCAAGAAGGCTTTCACGTTCTACTATCGCAATCACCGCATGGATGACGGCGCTATCATCGAGTTGCGTGCGCGGCTCATCCATGGCGAATTGCTAATTTGCCCGGAATTCCGCGAGTTTCCGGCTTCTTGCTACCATGTAGGAATGCGCGATCTCGTGATCCTTTTCGTCCATTTCCTCACGATCGCCGCCCGACTTGCGAGTCCGGGCGGCTTCCGTTCCGTAGTTGCCGAGTCCGTTCTCGTCAAACATCAACTGCTGATCCTCAATCGCTCGCGTCAGCGCGCTCCCCATCCCTGCTTTTTAGATCGCCTTGTCGCCGGCTGGTGCGCCCTGTTTATGCGGCCGTCCCGGCTGATCCGGTCGGCCATCGTGCTGAGGCCGTCGACCCTTCTGCACCTTCACCGCATCCTGATCCAGCGCAAGTACCGCCTGCCTTTCTTCCCGAAAGGCAGGCGCAAGCCCGGACCCAGGGGACCCAACAAAGAACTTATCGAAGCCGTCGTCCAAATCAAGCAGCGCAATCCCACCTGGGTCTGCCCGCGCATTGCTCAGCAGATTGCCTGGGCTTTCGACATCCCAATCGACAAAGACGTGGTTCGAAGGATTCTAGCGCGTCACTACCGTCCCGGAGCGGACGCCGGGGGTCCATCTTGGCTGACTTTCCTTGGACACCTGAAGGACAGTCTCTGGAGCGTAGACCTGTTCCCGTGCGAATCGGCGACGTTGCGAACTCACTGGGTCCTGGTCGTTATGGATCAATTTACCCGCCGCATCCTGGGGATCGGCGTCCATGCCGGTACCGTCGACGGTGTCGCACTTTGCCGAATGTTCAACCGCGCGATTCGAGGACAACGCGGGATGCCCAAGGACTTCAGCTCCGACCACGATCCCCGTTATCGGTTTGGGCAGTGGCAAGCCAACCTGCGGATACTGGAGGTGACCGAGATCAAGACCGTCCCCTATGTTCCCCCGTCCCATCCCTTTGTGGAACGGTTGCTCGGCACCCTCTGCCGAGAGTGCTTGGATCGCACGCTGTTCTGGACAACTGCCGATCTGGAAAGCAAGCTGCGCGATTTCAAAAGCTATTTTAACCATCAGCGTACGCATAGCGCCGGGGCGGGGCGACCACCCGATGATATACCGACTCGGCCGGTCGCGAACCTCCAATCTTATCGATGGGAATCTCACTGCCGAGGTCTTTATCAAGCACCGATGGCCGCTTAGTCCCCCACAGACCCTGGTCGCTGTCGTATACCCGGAAACTTGGCACCAGCAGACTTCCTGATTCCGTCTGTAGATCAGCGAAGCCCGCTTGCCGATTGGACCGTGTCGCCGCGATGCATTCCTGTAAATCGGGGTGTCTCAATTTCCGCCATCGGCTATAAAACCGGCTTCACTATCAACTCGCCAGCGACAGGTGCCGGGACTCGATTGCGAATCGACAACGCCGAGCGGGTGGGCGGGCATTCCACCACAACTCGGAAGAGACATGAGACTTTCTCTGATCTAGATGACCAGCCGCACGGCAGCTCGCGATGAAGACGTCGAGCGCGCCTGCCAATTTTATTTTCCGCGCGGCGGCGGAGGGTGCGAACTTAATCGCCTTGCCGGATTTTTTCAATTGCGAATAGTTCCCCCAGTATCGCGACTACCAATACATGGACTACGTTGAATCGTACAGGGGCCCCACCACGCAACGAATGCGTGCTCAAGCCAAAGGATTGAAGGTCTGGATCAATTCCACAATCTTTGAGCTGGAGCGACCCGGCCTCTATTACGACACCGCGATGCTGATAAATTCCGAGGGCGAAATTGTGGGGAAATATCGCAAAGTCCATCCTGCGGCTTTGTTAAGCCTCGAGAAGATATACTTCCGCGGCGGCTCGTCTTTTCCCGTATTCAAAGTTGAAGAATGAACGGTGGGTATTTCCATCTCCTACGACAATCTGTTTTCGGAGTCTTGCCGATGCCTGGCCCTGCGCGGAGTCGAGTTGATCATCGCCCCCTATGCCACACCCATCGCCGATCCGTGGGAAGACTTTCTGACGACCCGCGCCCTCGAAGACGGGGCATTCTTGGCGACCTGCAATCATGTGGGCCGGGAGGGGGACTGGCAGATGTCCGGCAAAAGCATGATCATCTCTCCCTGCGGCAAGATTGCGGTGCAGGCCAGTAGTGCGGAAGAAGAAATTATCTCTTTCGACCTTTCCCGCGACGAGGTTTACACCGCCCGCCGGAACTTTCCCCTTTTTCGCGACCGGAAGGCGGAGGTTTACACCGCCATCAGCACGCCGGTGGAAGCTTTGCTCGATTAGGTTGCAGCACTATAGGACGCACCCCACGCGCAGGCGGTATTCTCTCCAAAAATCGGATCCAAACGATCAGCTCCGGATAGCCTTCAGGGTGACCGTGGTGGCGCGGCCCGGCAGTGCGCAGAAAAATATCGCCGATGGCAGAGAGCAGTGATACATTCTCACCTTGTCCCGCCGAACAGGAGGATAGTGTGAACCACAACTGTTTATCGCGACGAAGATTTCTCCGCAATACAGCCGTTGGGTCCACGGGATCGGTCCTGGCCGCGCTCCCGCTGGCGCCCGGCACAACACCTGGGGCGTCCCGCGTGCCTTCGGCCCCTCCGTGGCCCGTCACCGAAGCATCCTATCCGCTTTCCGCGCCGGCCAAGTCCATTGGCCAGACGCGCATCAAACTTGCCAGCATGTTTTCTGACTTTCCCCGCTCCTACAGCGACAAAGTGCAAGGCTATGCCCCCAACCTGGAAATGAAGTTTTGCCAGACTCACGACGAGTTTCGCAATGAGGTGGCGGATGCCCACATCATTCTGGGCGATTTTACCCAGGAGGATTTCCAGGCGGCAAAACAGTTGCGCTGGGTCCAGGCGACTGCGGCCGGCATCGACGAGCTGCTTTATCCGGATTTCGTCGAGAGCCCTGTGGTGCTTACCAACATGCAGCGCATGTATTCGCCCACCATCTCCGAATCCGTAATCGGAATGCTGATTACCCTGACTCGCCGTCTTCACGATTACGCCCTGCTTGACCAGCAGCGCCAATGGAATCCCCTTCCTGGGCTGCGCGATGTTACGGGCATGACCATGGGCATCGTAGGGATGGGTGGCATCGGGACGGATACCGCTTATCGAGCGCACTTTGGTTTCCACATGCGGGTTCTTGCCACCGACCCCAAGCCGCTGCCGAAGCCCGCCTTTGTCGCCGAGCTGCGCTCACCGGATTGGCTGCCGAAAATGGTCCCCCAAGTCGATGTGCTGGTCAGCGCCGCGCCCCATACTCCCCTCACTCACCACATGTTCAATGACGAAATCTTCCGGCTGATGAAGCCCAGCGCCTACCTTATCAATGTGTCGCGCGGCTGGCTGGTGGACACACCCGCCCTTGTCAGCGCTTTGCAGGAGCACCGCATTGCGGGCGCCGCGCTCGACGTGACGGAGCCGGAACCGCTGCCGTCGGATCATCCCCTTTGGACCGCCGGAAACATCTTCATCTCACCACACACTTGCGCCCGGGGGCCGGTGTCCAACACGAATTCCATGGAACTCTTCTGCGAGAACATGCGGCGTTACGTTAATGGATTACCGCTGCTGAACGTCGTGGACAAGAAGCGGGGCTATTAGTCCTCAATGATGAACGGTCGAAGAGCATCCCGGCGCGAGTTCATCCAGCGAACCGGACTGGCGGCTGCGGGAATCGGCGGCATGGGAAGATCTGCGGGCTGGCCTGAGCCCATACGGCGCGCCGCATCTGCTGCTTCGCAAGCTCGCGAGCCTGTGTTGACCATGGCGAATGTGGGCAGCGTTCTTAAGTCCTACCGCATTTGGGATGTGCACACTCACCTCAACCAATTTGCCGGCGCGACAACGGAGGAGAAGGTGGAAGACTGTCTCCACTGGGCTGACCGCATGGGTGTTGAGCGGATGCTTCTGCTCACCGCTGCCTCTTTTGGGTCCGGAGATGAACCGGATCATCCCAAACCGGAAGATTTACGCCGGATGAACGATGAGTGCATCAAAGCGGTGAGGAAGGCGCCCGACCGCTTCTTCGGTTGTGCTTTCATGAATCCCAACTATATGCAGGCGTGCCTTGATGAGATCAATCGGTGCGTCCGCGACGGCCCGTTGATCGGACTGAAGTTCGAATTCGATACGCCGCGCCATCCCGACGATGGGCCGCACCCAGCCACCTACGGAGCACCGCGTGACCTCAGCGTTCTCGACCCGATTTTCCAGCGCGCCGGTGAGCTGAACGCGGTCATCATGCACCATACCTTCATGAGCACTCTGGGGCCCCAGAACGTCGGTGAGTCGACGCCGTTTGAGATTGTGGAGGTTGCCAAGCGCCATCCCAATGTTACGGTCTTTTGCGGCCACACCGGCGGCACTTGGGAACTGGGAATCTGGCTGCTGCGAGGCCGGAATAACGTTTATGCGGACTTGTCGGGGTCCGATCCCACCTCAGGATATACCGAGATGGCGGTTCGTGAGCTGGGTGTTGAACACGTCTTGTATGGCAGCGACATCGAAGGGCGCAGTTTTGCTTCGCAAATCAGCAAAGTCCTGGGCGCGAACATTCCAGATTCTTCACGCCACCTGATTCTCGGGGGAAACATGCGTCGCCTAATGGAACCCGTGACCAGAAGGAGGGGCAGCAAGACATGATCGACACCAACGTAGATCTGTTCCACTGGCCGTTCCGGCGTGTGGTGGGCGATGATCCTGCCAGCCTCGTAACCAACTTGCGAAGCAAGGGCGTCACCCAGGCCTGGGTATGTAGCTTCGAAGCCCTGCTGTATCGGGATTCGGCCGGCGTGAACGCACGCCTCGCGGCGGCAGCGAAGCAATTCGGCTTGAACTTTCTCGTTCCCTTCGGCAGCATCAGCCCCAAGCTGCCGGACTGGCGGGAGGATCTGCGCCGCTGCGTGGAAGTTCACAGGATGCCCGGCATACGCCTGCACCCGAACTATCACGGCTACACTCTGGACGATCCGGCCGTGGGCGAGTTGCTGGCGCTCGCCGCCGGGAAAAAGCTGCTGATTCAGATTGCCGTTTCCATGGAGGACGTGCGGACACAAAATCCACTGATGAAAATTCCGCCCGTGGACCCGCGCCCGTTGGTGGAGCTTTTGACCGGCTTACCCGGCCTTCGCGTGCAACTGCTGAATGCCGGATACCACGGCGGCATCAACACCGGTCACATGCGCGACATCTCCAGGCTTGAAAATCTGTACTTCGATTTCGCCTGCCAGGAGAGCGTGGGAGGGTTGGCGAAGCTCATCGCACAGACGTCGCCAAATCGTGTGGCGTTTGGCTCCCATTATCCTTTTTTCTACTTTGAATCCTCCTTTCTGAAAGTTTACGAAGCACTCTTGCCGGCCGAGCAGGAAATGGCCGTGATGGAAGGGAACGCCCGCCGGCTGATCGGAGAGGGGGCCTTCGCTGCAGGTCGGAATTGACGATCCAATTTTGCGCCGCGCTTCGCGCAGACCGATTTGCCAACCGTTGGCGCCGCGTGTGAGAATTTTCATCGCCGTGCACAGCAAAAACCTGCTAAGTTCGCCACTGGGCCGTCTACTATCTGGATTCGTTGAGCCTCGTCGCGATGGGAGCGGAGCATGCAAAAATCTAAACTTGCTCAATGCGTCGTAACGTGTGCGGGTTTAGCCCTCGCCGTGTCTGCACGCGCGGCGGATATTCCTTTCCGAAGTACTTCTGATCAGCCGCCCCGCAAAATCATCGTCGGCACCGTCCTGCAGCCTTTCTGGGGAAAATATCCCGGCCTGAAGGAACGGCTTGAGCAATTGACGGGCATCGTCGATCGTATGCAGGCGCAGTCGGAGCAGAAATATGGCCGGGGATTGGACCTTGCGGTGCTGCCGGAAGTCGCAGTGACCGGCCAGGGCGAAGATGTGGGAAACGTGTCGGAGTGGTCGTACCCGTTGAACGGCCTGCTGCAAGATGCCTTCGCGGATGAGGCGCGCAAGTGCCATTGCTACATCGTTGCGCCTACCTACCTGCTGGAGGATCGCGCGACCCAGCGCTGCTCTAATGCCGCCATCTTGTTTGACCGCACGGGCAGCGTCGCAGGGATCTATCGCAAGGTGCAGTTGGTCGTCAACAGCCGCACCGGGTCCATGGAACATGGCGCCACGCCGGGCGGCGAAGAGAACGTTTTCCAGTGCGACTTCGGCAAGTTAGGAATTCAGATCTGTTATGACATGGATTTTGATTACGGTTGGGCGGAATTGACGCGCAAAGGTGCGGAGATCGTAGCTTGGCCCAGCCAGTCGCCCCAAACTTCTCAGCCCGCCTTCCGCGCCAAGCAGTACCATTACTACATCGTTTCCAGCACCTGGCACAACAATGCTTCCATTTTTGAGCCAACAGGTAAGATCATGTCGCAAGTTACGTGGGACATGAGTGATGACGCGGTGAAGATGGGCAACATCAATCCGCCTGGCAACAACATACTTGTTCAACAGCTCGATCTCAGCTACGCCATCGTTCCCTACAGCCGCGCTCTGAAACGGGGAGCGGCCCTTACGCAGACTTACGGCGACCGCGTGGGCTATCGGTATTACCAGGACGAGGAATGCGGAATCTTCTGGTCAAACGACCCTCACACGACCATCCACAAGATGCTGGATAAGCTGGGGCTGGACGAAATTCAGGACGAATACCGGCGCGCCGCCGAGTTTTACCATAAGGCCGGGGTCACGGGTTATTAGGGTGGCGGCACTTTCGCCGCTGGCCATGCGCTCCCACCACAAATGGTCGCACCACCAAGAACTGCAGGTTCGTCACTTTGCCCGCCCCATCTCGAGATCAACCTGTCCATGGCGAATTGCTAATTCGCCCGGCATTCCGCGAGGTTCCGGTTTCTTGCTACCGTGCAGGAATGCGCGATCTCGTGATCTTTTTCGTCCATCTCCTCATGATCGCCGCCCGACTTGCGAGTCCGGACGGCTTCCGTTCCGTAGTTGCCGAGTCCATTCTCGTCAAACATCAACTGCTGATCCTCAATGCTCGCGTCAAAGCGCTCCCCATCACCCCTTTTCGGATCGCCGCGTCGTCGGCTGGTGAGCCCTGTTTATGAGGCCGTCCCGGCTGATCCGTTCGGCCATCGTGCTGAAGCCGTCGACCCTTCTGCACCTTCACCAGATCCTGACCCAGGGAAAGTCCGCCGGCTTTCCTCCCCGCAAGAGAGGCGCAAGCCCGGATCCAGGGGACCCAACAAAGAACACATCGAAGCCGTCTTCCAAATAAAGCACTGCAATCCCACTCGGGGCTGACGGCGTATTGCCCAGTAAATTGCCAGGGCATTCGACAGCCCCCTCGACAAAGACGTGGTTCGAAGGATTCTCGCCCGTCACTACCCTCCCGGACCGGACGCCTGGGCCCATCTTGGCTGACATTCCCTGGACACCTGAAGGACAGCCTCTGGAGTCTAGATCTGTTCCGGTGCGAATCGGCCACGTTGCGAACTGCCTGGGTCTTCGTCGTTATGGATCAATTTACCCGCCGCATTCTAGGCTTAGGCGTCCAGGCTGCTAACGTCGATGGTGTCGCACTTTGCCGAATGTTCAACTGCGCCCTTCGAGGCCACCGCTTAATCCCGAAATACCTCAGCTCCGACCACGGTCCCCGTTATCGGTTTGGACAGTGGCAAGCCAACCTGCGGATACCGCAGATGACCGAGATCAAGACCGTTTCCTATGTTCCACTGTCCCATCCCTTTGTGGAACGGTTGATCGCCACCCTCCGCCGAGAGTAGTTGGATCGTCCGCAGTTCTGGACAACTGCCGATCTGGAAAGCAAGCTGCTGGCTTTCAAAACCTATTTTAACCAGCAGCGCACGCATAGCCCCCGGGCGGGGCGACCACCCGACGAGGTACCGACTCGGCCGGTCGCGAATCTCTAATCTTATCGATGGGAATCTCACTGCCGAGGCCTGTAACAAACACCGATGGCGGCTTAATCACCACAGACTCTGGCTGCGGTCGTATACAAGGAACTTGGCGCGAGCAGACATCCTGATTGCGTCTCTGGATCAGCGAAGCCCGTTCGCCGATTGCCGGGCAGGGCCGCAAAGGCCTGTTGGGCGACCGTTAGCAGTTGCATCTGGGCAGGCACGTTGCCGTCGCGAAATTGATCGGCCAGCAGCAGTCCGGTCTCCGCCCAAACCGCCAGCACGGGCTGGTAGCCGCGCACTCCTTCCTACGGGTATACTGGGCATGCGGGAAAGCCAAAGGGCAACCACAATCACGCGGAGGCAGTGCTGATGGAACCTCTCAGCCGAAGATCGTTTCTCGGATCGATACCCGCCGGGGCGGCGCTCGTCGCGGGAGCGCAGCCGTCCCCGGGCGAGGCGAAACTAAACCGCCCGAGAGTGCCCGGCACGCTGTCTCTTCATGCGCGCCGACGAAGCAAAGAAACGGGAGCCTCCGAGCAGGTCCTCAAGTGGCCGGTGGCAAGTACTGCCATCATCATCTGCGACATGTGGAACACTCACACCTGCGCCATGTGTGCGCAACGAGTGTCCGTGATGGCGCCGCGGATGAACCAAGTGGTCAGCACGGCCCGCAGTCTGGGCGTGATGATCATCCACGCGCCAAGCGACACGATGAAATACTACGAGGGTAGCCCGTGGCGTGACCGGATGCGCAATGCTCCCACGGCGGCGTCTCCATTCCCCATCGTCAAGCGCTGCGCGCGCACCCGTGAGGAGGAACGGAATTGGCCGATCGATGACTCCCAAGCGTGCGATGACCCGATCCCGAACCCGTTCGAAGGGCCGCCTTACCCTTGGACCCGCGAGAATCCCGCCATCGACATCATTGGCTTTGATGGTGTCAGCGATAGCGGCCAGGAGATTTACAACTACTGCAAGCAGGAAGGCATCGACAAGGTCGTCCTGATGGGAGTCCACGCGAATATCTGCATCCTGCAATCGTGGTTTCGGGGCGCGCCAGATGACGCGACTCGGCTTCGGGGTGGTAGTGGCGCGGGATCTTGTCGACGCCATGTATGATCCGCGAGCCCGGCCATTCGTAAGTCACGCACGCGGTACGGAACTGGTCATCGAGCACATCGAAATAATGTGGTGTCCTACCACCCTCGGCGAGGATTTGACCCGGGTCGTGCCTAGCTCCGACGATCCGCCAACGCGGCGATGGTGAAGAAAACCCCAGGGTAGTGTCCTGATTGTGTGTTGGTTTGGAGGGGTAATGCAGGGAACGGACGCTACGGGCGATTAATGAGTTAATGAAGATGGTTCCGTATCGTCCGCGTGTCGATCCGCGGCAGGGCTGACCCAGGTCTCAGGGCTAGAGATGTCGGGCTCAGTTGTGGCGAGGAAGCGTTCGCTCCTTGACCCTTTTTCCTTTTCCCTTGACGTATTGCTGAGGGGGTGGCGGGCTTCGCCCGGCCGGAAAGTTTCTGGGTGATAGCCATCCTTCGCAGACAGCAATAAAACAGCAGGCGTCGCGCGGACCTGTTCTGTAAGTGTCCGTTACTAAGATAAATCCTTCTGATGGCGAGGGCACCAGTTCTAAGTGCCGCTTCAGAGGTCACGGGCGCCAGTACGCCTTGGGCGTTGTGCTCTGAGTAGAGCCACAGGCATTGATTCCCTACGCTGATTTCTGCCCACACGCCATCGGTCATCATTGTAGAAACCCCTTTACAACTGCTTCTTCTTTGTCCGCCAGCGCTCCTCGCAGTTTTTGACCGACCGTCCGCCCGGTCGGGATGTTGCAGTCGCTCTGCCTGTGGGAATTAGACCACATCGCAACCTCCTGGACGACTCCACTGATAGCTGTTGAGAACAGCCCTTCCCACCAGCAATCATGCAAACTCCCCAGATACAGGGATCTGGGAACTCACCGGGATGGCGGACACGGAATGCCTCAAATGCGGAGTGGCGTCTCCGGAGGCCGAGGAACTTGAAACTATGGATTCGGCCCGATAAAGGTTCAAACGCGCTTCCACGCCCAAAACCGCCACGGGCCTGCTTGGAGAAGCCACGATGCACCCCCGCTGCCGAATGGGCTCAGTGAGTTTCGCCACAAAATAGAAACGTGCATCTCTAGGAGCCTGTCGGAGATAGATTTTCGCTTCAGAGGGGAGGGGGCCCAAGTTTTTTAGAAATCACCTTGTTTAGTATTGACAGCTGAGATGTGGGGAATGGCTGTTGACTCTCATCTATTTGAGTCTATTAAAATGAATCGTGCCGAGTAGACACAAAACGGAAAAAAACACCAAAAAAACGTCTTGGTATGGTTCTGATATGTTTTGGGCAGACATTGTACGGGATGTGTCTGTTGTATTTTAGCC
>JBKQVI010000007.1:0-5907 GCA_052139985.1 Terriglobia bacterium | reverse complement strand
AGCGCAAACGCCCGATCAGGTATACTTCAACCGCCTGCCAGAAACACTGGCAGCCTAAAAGCAAAAGCAAGAACTTCCACTTAAGGAAAAAGTAAAAACTGTCCGAACTACCGGGACCACCTCAGAGGTCCAAAAGCTAAAGGTCTATTAGGATTTGATCAAATTGTACAGACAGGCGAAAGTTACACAACGGTTGAAACCTATGAAAACGTATCAGTTCAAATCTATGGAGATGCCTCGCGTAAATGCAATCTGGGAATTGTTGCAGCAATGATTAAATGGGATAAAAGAAAATGCGGTGTACCAAGCAAATAACGGCAGGTGGCGGATGGCCCCGGTCTCGATTCTGAGACCGGGGATTGATCTACGACGGAGGTTTCCATATCTATGACGATCTCCGCTGTTTGTGCATCCACAACACGTTTTCCACCATCCCGTTCTACCGGCAAAGAACGCGACGCCGAATCCGGAAACGACTACTTCGAAGCTCGCTACTACTCCAGTGCGATGGGACGATTCCTCAGCCCGGACTGGAGCGTCCAAGTTGAGCCGGTGCCGTATGCGAAGCTCGACAATCCGCAGTCGCTCAACCTGTACAGCTACGTCTGGAACAACCCGCTGAGAAGTGTCGATCCTGACGGACACGAAATCGATCTTACTGGCGACCAGAAGGACAAGCAGACGGAGGAACAGCGGATATCAGCCAACGCTTCCAAGACGGACAAGAACGGCATGAAGGAATCATCGTTGTTTAAGGAGAGCACCGACAAGAACGGGAAAACAACAATGACCTTGGATAAAGATGCAGCCTCAAAATGGTCTGGAGATCATTCAGCAGGCTACAACCTTCTGACCGGGGCGATTTCAGCAAAGCAAACGATCAGTGTAGAAATGACGAATACGGATGATGCACATTGCAGCCCTGCTGATGCTCATGGGAATTCGACGGTGTACTTGCCCAGAAACGTGTCTGGGCTAGACCTCGTATCTCCTCTGAAAGGCTTCAACGGGCAGAACATTCCTAACCCATTCCAGATTATTGCGGGGCACGAGCTTCTTGGTCACGCATACGCTTCGCACATCCTGGGGTTAACCAAAGGAATGACTTTTAACCAAGAGGAAAGATGGGTTCGTCAGAACATCGAGAATACCCTGCGGCAAGAACAAGGTATTCCGCTACGTGATCCAGACTCAAACTGAGAGGAAGGGCAATGAAGATGAATCGCTGTCTGTGCATCCTGATAGCCCTTTTGCTGACCGTCTCGAAGGGCGACTGTACCACGAAGCCGCCCGACGTGAGCAAGGTACGGTTCGAGATTACACACGTCTCGAAAAAGGCAGGGCTGTTGCACTGGAAATTTACCAACAACTCGGAAGACGGTGTTTACATATACAACTTCTTCCTGTTGGGGCCTGCGTTCAACATCGAGCGCAATCCAGGAAAGCTGATCTTCGATACTTCTCCAATCGTTCAGGTTGCGAGTTGTTTTCCAAACAGGCTCGCTCCACTGCTTCTTTTTTTCGTGCGAAGTGGAGGGGTGATTGAAGGTGACTTCGTAGACCCAGAGATCAAAGAAGCAGGAAGCAACACGGTTTCGCTCAAGATCGCCGTAGGGTCAGAGCCAAACACGGTAGTTGAAGAGGAAAAACGCATCCTCAACAGCGGCGGTTGTGCGCATAGTCCCTACGACGCTGTCGTCAACTGGGCAACCTTCCTGCAAAGCAATGCGGTTCAGGCGGGTGGCGCACCCTAAGTTTTTCAAAACTTAATCAACCCACAAAGCTGGGTGCCCCATCCTTCCACGGTCTTTATGGAAGGGTGGGAACCACGAACCTCAACCCGCCGCCTTTATCTGATATCTGACCACTATAATGCGTCTGGGAACCTCGACGATCGGACCGGGTGTAAAATTCAATCGACATGGCGAAACTTGTCCGTTATCAGCAGTGCGGCTGTTTTCATTTTCTGACTTTCAGTTGTTATCGCAGACAGGCTCTGTTGACGCGGGAGGGAGCTTATGGCGTCTTGGAGCGGGAGCTTGAAGCGGTGCGTGTGCGGTACGGTTTTGCGGTTGCCGGATATGTTCTGATGCCGGAGCACGTTCATCTGCTGGTTGGGGAGCCGCGCCGTTCGTCGCTGTCGGTTGCGATTCAGGTGTTGAAGCAGCAGACATCGCGCAAGCTGAAAGAACGCGGCGAGGTCCAGTTCTGGCAGCGTCGCTATTACGATTTCAATGTGCATAACGAAGAGAAGCGCGTCGAGAAGCTGCGCTATATGCATCGGAACCCAGTGGCGCGGGGTCTGGTTGAAAAACCTGAAGACTGGCCGTGGTCGAGCTTTCGGCATTACGCAACGGGCCAATGTGGCGTGGTCGAGATTGAATCGCACTGGACAGCGTTTCGGCGAGGAGGTCAACTGCCCGAATATCTCCGATACACTGAAAAGGATAGTTGAGGTTCGTGGCATCCCACCCTTCGCGAAAAGCGCGAAGGATGGGGCACCCTCAGTTATGGGGTGGTCAAGACCTTGAAAAAGGAGTGCGCCACCCGCCGAATACACTCACAAAGATGGATGTGTGGATATGGATAATTGTTTTAGTGAAGGGGATCGGGTCCGGATTTCAGATGTTTTCTTTTGGGCCAAGGGAGCGACTGGAATGGTCTCTTCCCCGCCAGCTGAGGTGACTGCGATTTCCGGCCCCTGGGACGGAGGACTTAGTAGGCAGGAAAAGAGCACGTTAGGAACAAATAAGGTTTATTGGGTTTGGTTTGATGAGCCTCAATTCGATGCAGATGGAGATGGTCCGTATAAAGGCGGGTCCATCTGGGAAAGCGCGCTAACCAAGCTTGCCGAAAGGCAGGCGGGCGGACGAGTGGCCTAGATCTCGTTTTTTGAGATCGGGGAAACGATGAACCTCAACAATTTGTTTCCAGTAGCCGCGAGCCGTCCTCTGGGGCGGCTTGTGGCGGGTGGCCCCGGACCCGGTGAGATTTCCAAACCACGCTGAGGGTGCCCCCAGCCCCTCGCTTTTGGGGACCGGGGATTGAAGGCAGCCATTTCACTGCCGTCGGATTCACAATTGGAGTATCCTTGTGGTGGGTGAAAGGCGAGAGAGGTTGGCAACTGCTCGAGTGGATTTGCTACCGGTAGTTCAGCTCCTCCCCGGTCCCCAAAAGCGAGGGGCCGGGGGCACCCTCAGTTATGGGGTGGTCAAGACCTTGAAAAAGGAGTGCGCCACCCGCCTATCGCAGTCTCCGGGGCCAGCGATTTCGGGGTCACGGGTTCCAATCTCACGCTCACCGGCGGCCACCAGGGCGAGCGTTAGCTTTCGGCAGAGCCCTCCTCCGCGCTTTCGTTATACACTTTTCTTATTATGGACATTACAGGTTGCGGTACTGCGATTGTTACGCCCTTCCGTGCGGATGGATCGATCGATGAGACGGCGTTGCAGGCGCTGGTGAACTGGCAGATCGAGTCGGGGATCGACTTTCTGGTGGCCTGCGGGTCAACCGGCGAGGCGGCCACGCTGGACGAGGACGAGTGGCTGATGGCGATCTGCATGGTGGCCGAGGCGGCGGCCGGGCGGGTGCCGGTGTGGGCCGGGTGCACCCACAACTCGACGCGCACGCTGCTGCGCTACGCCAGCCGCCTGAAGCAGATCCGCGGCGTGGAGGCGGTGCTTTCCGCCAATCCCTACTACAACAAGCCCTCGCAGGAGGGACAGTTTCAGCACTTCCTGGCGCTGGCCAGGACCGTTGCCCCGCTGCCGGTGGCGCTCTACAACATTCCCGGACGCACCGGGGTGAACCTGGAGCCGGAGACGGTGGTGCGGCTGGCCGAGGCCGCGCCCAACATCCAGGCCGTCAAGGAGTCCAGCGGCAGGCTGCCGCAGATCGCCGATCTGGTTCGCTCGCTGCCCCGCAACTTCAAGGTCTTCTGCGGCGATGACAATCTTGCGCTGGCCTCGATTGGCGTGGGCGCGCAGGGGCTGGTCAGCGTGGCCGCCAACGAGATACCCGCCGAGATGGGGCGCATGATCCGGGCCGCGCTGCGCGGCGAATGGGCCGAGGCCCGCGAGCTCGAACGCCGTTACTCGCGGCTGATCGATGCTAACTTCTGGGACTCGAATCCCTGCCCGGTGAAGACGGTGCTGGCGCTGATGGGCCGCACCACCGACCATGTCCGCCTGCCGCTGGTGCCTCCCCCGGCCGCCACGCGCATCCGGCTGGAACGGCTGGCCGGAGAACTCGGGCTGCTCAAGCATTTGCCGCCGCCGGATGGCCCCCCAGAGGTGTTTTAAGGCAGGGAATTGGAAGAGGAACAGAAAACAGTTGCCGGCGAGCCATGGTCGCCGCGAGAAAGGATAGGTTACCGATAGCAGTCCGGCAGTCGAGTCCATTGAAAAAGAGTTCCCAAGCCTGCCAGTTGCTTAAGAATATTATTTTCCGCAGTAGCGCAGATCGCCATGCAGGGCTTCGATCCCTTCTCTTCCGGCGGGGTGGGTCAGGACGGCGCTGGTGCTGAAACTAATGCTCAGCTCACTAGGTACCTAAGAGTTTGGTTACCTATTACCAGAATGTAGCAATTTGCTCGCCAATCCTCAGATTTTGCTTATAAAAAAATCAAGAAATATGTCAGTATTGTCGATAGAGGGGAATAGAAGTGGACGCCACGACAGCGGTGTTTCTAGACAGGAGAGCCGCAGTGGACAAATCGCGCGAAACCGGAATCCCATATCCGTCTGATGATCATTCGTCAAAGGCGGAGGATAGTGCGGAGCCGGGAAATCGTTGTGCCTACAATCGAACGAGGGGATACATCCTCGGCGTGGAGGTAGATTGCGGCGATTTTTCCTATGCGAGCCTCGCCGATCGGCTACCGATGCTCACACCCAAATCCGGCGCGGGGGTGTGGATGGCCCCGTTCAGAGGAATTCCTGCCACGCAAGTGCCGGTCCCGCTCGATCTGATTTATCTGGACGCGGAATGCCGGGTCATTGAAGCTGTCGAGTTCTTCCCTACCTTTCAAGTTTCCTCTTCGAGTGCGCCGGCGTCCAGCGTGCTGGCGCTGCCCGTCCACTCGATTTATGCATCGCATACCCAGCCGGGCGATCAGGTGGCCTTTGGCCAAGTGGAGCAAATCGAGCATGAACTGGCTCAGCTCTTCGGTCCAAACGCCTCTGCCAGCGTGGTGCAAGAAGCGCTTGTCACGCAGGTGCAGGAGAAGCCGGCCGTAAAAAGCGCTCCCGCTCCACTGCCCGTCCTGGATCGCCCCATCGCGGCGCCTGCCGCACCTCAGCCAGTTCAGGATGCAAGTCAGGCTGTACCGTGGAAGAAGGACCAAAGCAAGCCGAAGAGCTGGCTGCAGCGGCTTTTGGCTCCAGAACCTACAGAGCCGAGAAAGACTCTGCGGGCAGCGTTGCCCGATCTAGCTGCTTACTTCTGGACCGGCGGCACACCGCAGCCGCACGACATTCGGAATATCAGTCCGACGGGAATGTTTGTGGTGACCGATGAACGCTGGTACCCGGGCACGCAGGTACAGATGACGCTGCGGAAGGCAGAGCGCGAAGGAGCGGGTCCGGAGGCTACGATCTCCTTGCTGACCCGTGTCAAGCGCTGGGGCAACGACGGTGTCGGCCTGGAGTTTGTGGTGCGAGATCCCCGCGCTTCGCGCACCGGAGAAGCTACCCCGTCCGAAGCCATCGAGCGTGAGGTGCTGGATCAATTCCTGGCGCGAATTGGGCACGGCAAAGACTAGGGCCTGTTCCCACTACCCAGGTGGGCGGCGACGGGAGCCAATATTTCTCAGATCGAGGAATGAGGAGTGACGGATACCGGGTGTATCCGAGCGACGATGGACGAAGAGGTGGGGGAAATTGGCCCCGTCCCTGCGGGCTGCGGCGA
>JBKQVI010000006.1:0-10584 GCA_052139985.1 Terriglobia bacterium | reverse complement strand
CCCGGCACCCAGACGCTCTGGCTCGGCTTGCAATACCTCGACCCCCTCACCGCCATGTGGAAAATCCTCGCCCCTCCTCCTCCCTCACCCCCGGTGTCCAGCCGAAGATATGGGTAATGATCAGCTCAGCCCCAGGGACACGCGTTGCCCCTGTTTACGCTTCACGGCAGGCCTCGCGACCTGCAGCGCCAAACTCGGGGCCGAGTGGCTCGCGACTCCTTTCGCGTGAGGATTTTCCATCCTCTGCTTCCTGCCGGTTTATCCCGGCGCACTAACTCCCCTTATTCCCAGGACGCTCGCCGGGTTAACATAACTATCATGCTTTCGGCGAGCGCCATCAAACGGCATGCCTCCGATGTTGGCTTCGACCTTGTCGGGGTCGCGCCGGCCTCGGCCATTAACGATTTGGACTTTCTTCCGCAGTGGTTGCAGAAGGGATTCGGCGGTGAGATGCGCTACCTCGCCGATCCCCGGCGCGCAGATCCTCGGCAAGTCCTGCCCTCGGTAAAATCTATTATCTGCGTTGGCCTGATTTACAACACTCCCTATCCCTATTCCACGGAAGTCGCCGGCCCTCCTAAGGAGGAAAACGTCTCGAAATCTGGCGGCACCGCATACAGCAAGGTGGATGCGCGTGCGTGGATCTCGCGTTATGCGTGGGGAAAGGACTACCACGAGGTCATGCGCGGCAAGCTGGAACGGCTGCGGACAGGTATCGAGAAGCTAACGCCAAGTGTGGAAACCCGCGTCTACGTGGATACGGGTCCGATTGTCGAGCGCGCATTCGCACGGCTCTCCGGAATCGGCTGGACGGGCAAGAACACATGCCTGATCAACGAGCAGAAGGGATCGTGGTTCTTCCTCGGTGTGATTCTTACCAACCTGGAACTGGAGTTGGACCTTCCCGCGCCGGACCGCTGCGGGTCCTGCACCCGGTGCCTGGAAGCTTGTCCCACGGGAGCGCTGGCTGAGCCTTACGTGATGGATGCGTCGCGCTGCATTTCCTATCTCAACATCGAACTCCGGGGCGCTATCCCGGAGCAATTTCGCACGGCCATCGGCGCGAATGTTTTCGGTTGCGACATTTGCCAGGATGTTTGTCCCTGGAATAACCGTCCGTCGTCCGTCGTCGGTGGTCCGTTGCATGACGAGGCGGCGAAATCTGAGCACATGGTCGGCGGCGCTCCCCTAACGCTTGCAGCGACAACCAATCTTCCTGAGTTTCAACCCATGGAGATTGAGGGCATATCAGGCCAAGCGACGGCGGAATGTACGGCTGGCGGTGAGCCCGGCTCCCCACCCCTAGCCTCCCGGGAAGTGTCACTCTTCAATCCGCCGATAGCATCGTTGGCGTCGATCACGGAAGAGGATTTTCGACGGATTTTTGCGCGGTCGCCCATCAAGCGCGCGAAGTACCGCGGCTGGGTGCGAAATTTGTGCGTGGCGATGGGGAATTCGGGCGATCGCCAATTTATCCCCTGGCTCGAAGCGGCGGCAGGCAATCCCGATCCTCTTGTCCGCGAACACGCCGCGTGGGCATTGCGCAGGCTGCAAACCGGCGCTTAGACACAACGATATAACTTGGATTCCGAAATAGAGGGTAGGAAGTTAGAGCCACCGCTATCAAGGAAACCAGCGCCATCTCCCGTCTGTCGAGGGATGGCGCCGGCTGGCTTAGATCGACACCCGACGGTGAGTTTGCGACTAAAGATTCACAAGGCAAAGCTTCTGTGAAAAATGTGCAAACAAATTGCAAACAGACAGTCCACAGGGTAGTGGTGTCATTTGAAAGTGGCACGGGCGTCCCGCCCGTGAACGGTCACGGCCAAGATGGCCGTGCCACAGCAAATGACACCACTACCGTCCACAGAGGTCGGGATTGTAATGCCGCGGCCGCTCAGTTAGAATCCCTTCCGTTTTCATACGCAGCGGCCGCGCGCGACGATCTCCAACGTCACCGACTTGCCGTCAGATCTCGCGAGCGGCGCATCTGCCCGGAGGAATCCCACCATGAAGAACTTTTGCAAGACCGTTCTTGCACTTATCCCGTTCGTTTTGCCATTGAGCGCCGCCGTCGCCGGACAGCCCGCGAACGGCGCGCGCGACCTGCTGCAAGCCGGCACCGGGAGCTATGGGTGTTCCGCACCGGACATTGCCCACTATGTGGCGCAACGGGCGGTCGGCCCGATTACGATTGACGGCCGGCTGGATGAGCCCTCCTGGCAGAAGGCGAAGAAGTCCGCGCGGTTTGTCGACATGGTCTCGGGCGCGCCCGGTTTTTACGACACCCGCGCCGCGGTCTTGTGGGACGACCAATACCTCTATGTTGGCATGTGGCTGGAAGAACCCTACGTGGAAGCTCATCAGACCAAAACCGGTTCGCTGATTTGGCTGGAGAGCGACGCCGAGGTCTTCATCGACGGCGGCGACGCCTATTCGGAATTTGAGATCAACGCCCTCGGCACCACCTATCAGGTCTTCTTCATCTGGCAGGACGCTTATCGGAAAGGCGGCCCGTTCGATGTTCCGGAATTCGACGTCCTGAAGCACCACGCCCGGACCTTTAGCGGAGGCTACGATCGGCCGGAAAAATACTTCTGGACGGGAATTCACCCGCGCGGATTGCGCTGGGCATTTCTCGACTGGGGGTATCCGGGCCTGCGCCATGCCGTCCACGTGGACGGGAAGATCAACGACAACGCGGAGGCCGACAAGGGTTGGACGGTGGAACTGGCTTTCCCCTGGGAGGAAATGAAGCCCCTGGCAGCGGGGCGCTCGCTGCCCCCGCGCAACGGGGACGTGTGGCGGATTTTCTTCGGCCGGTTCGAATTGCTTAAACCCGGTGGCGTCGAACTGGACCCGCACCCGGCGTGGGTGATGAGCCGCCACGCCGTTTACGACACCCACCTTCCCGAATGCTTCCCGTATGTCCAAATGTCCGATAAAACCGTGGGGCAGTAAAGGGGGAGGGGCGCTCGATCGGGACAGGCCGGCCCGGCGCCCGGCCGTTCCGTCGGGAGATGCCGGCGGGTTAGTGTCAACGCAATTTCGCCGAGCTGGGTGGTGGCCCGGTGGATTCCCCCAGGCGCAGCTTGGGGATGACAAGATACTCCTGCCCCCTGTGCGTTGGAGAAGTAAAAAGATCGTCAAGAGCGTCGGCGGCCATGCGCCCCAAGAGATCGCGTCTCAGATCCACTGTCGTTAATGACGGGGTCGTGTACTCGGCTAGTTGCGTGCAGTCAAAGCCTGTAACCGAGATGTCCTCGGGAATGCGCAGGCCCTTCGCTCTCAAGGCCCTGATGATTCCGATGGCCGTGAGATCGTTCATGGCAACCACCGCCGTAGGCAGGGGATGCATTTGACAGATTGCAGCGCCGGTTGTCAGGCCTCCATCGAAATGGCTATTGCCCTCCAGCATCGGTCCTAACTCCATACCCAGATCGCGCATGCATTGCATATAGGAATCCCGGCGGGTCGCATTCGAATACAGGTCGGTGCGCGCTCCGACGAAGGAGAACCGGCGGTGACCTAACGCCGCGAGATGATCGGTAATGGCTTTGATACCCATGGCATAGTCGATCCGAATGTTGCTGACGTACCGTTGAGGGGGGCCGACATCCAGAAACACCAAGTGGGTGTGTCGTACCGTCATCTGGCGGATAATTTGGGGCGCAGCTTCGGAAGTGACAAAAGCTACTCCTCGCACCCGCTGTCGTAACATGCGTTCGGCAGCGCCAGCCATGAGGCGGGAGTTGTAGCTTGTGTCGCTGAGGATCACGTCATAGCCCTTCTCGCGCGCCCTGTTTTCAAAACCTTTGATAACTTCAGGGAAAAACGGATTCTCAATATCGGAAACAATCATGCCAAGCGTCTGGCTAGTGCTCTTCGCCAAATTGCGAGCATTGAGGTTGGTCAAATAGCCCAATTTGCGAACAGCCGCAAGGACGGCCTTTCGCGTTCGCTCGCCGACCCGGCCGGTATGGTTCAGCACATACGAAACGGTCGTGGGCGAGACCCGCGCCGCCCTGGCCACATCGCGAATAGTTATAGGTCTCATAATCAAAAGGATAATCTTATTCGGTAAAATACGGCTTGACAATCAAAAGATTCGAGGCGTATTGTGCTGAATCGTTAAAGCAGATAGAGGCCGTAGGGCACGGAAAGACTCAAAAGTAGCTGAGATCCAAATGCACGGAGGTGTGCAGATGCGCAGATTTCAAAAAGCCGTCCCGCCGAGTGGCGCAGCCGGATATGTGCTGCGGTGGTCTGTCAAACTTCTGCTGTTGCTGACGGTTGGTTTGGTGGGGCAGCCCGTGTGGGGGCAAGTGAGTGGCCAGTTCCTGGGCAGGGTCACGGACGCCAGCGATGCCGGCGTGCCCAAGGCTAAAGTGACACTCCAAAACTCCAACACCGGATTGGCACGCGAGACGACGACCGATGAAACCGGAAACTATGAATTCGTGGCTGTTCCGGTGGCCGACGGTTTCAGCATCACGGTGGAAGCGAGTGGATTCCAAAAGGCCGAGCAAACCGGATTGCGACTACTGGTCAACCAGGCGTTCCGCATGGACTTCAAGCTGCAGGTCGGCAAAGTGGCGAGCACGGTGACCGTTACGAGTGCTCCGGTCGAGGTCGAATCCGCCAGCACGCAATTGGGCGAAGTGATTGAAGATCAAAAGATGGAAGCCCTGCCGCTGAACGGCCGCAGCTATCTCGATCTGCTCGGCTTGCAGACGGGGGTGGTCCCCGTTTCCAACCCGAGTCCGTTCCAGCCCGGGCAATCGGTCTCTGGGTTTCTCACCGAAGGTGAAGTTTCGGTCAATGGTCAGCGTCAGAATGCCAACGCTTTTATGGTGAACGGCGCGAGCGTGGAAGATACTGGCTCCAATGGCGCGGGGATTGTACCCACCCTGGATTCCATTCAGGAATTCCGCCTGCTGACCAACTCCTTTGATCCGGAATTCGGCAACTTCTCGGGAGCCATCGTCAACGTGATCACCAAGTCGGGCACCAACAAGATGCATGGTGCGGGCTTCGAGTTTCTGCGCAACGACCACCTGGATTCGAGGAACTTCTTCGACCTCACCCGCGGGGCGCTCCAACGCAATCAGTTTGGAGGCACGCTGGGTGGTCCCATTCTGAAAAACCGTCTATTCTGGTTCGGAGATTATCAGGGCACGCGCCAGAATCAGGGCTTGTCCACAGGGAACGTTCTTGTCCCGTCAGCGACGCAACTGGACGGCGATCTCTCGTCCGTTGCGAGTCTGCTCACGGGTACCGTTCGCGGCGATGACGCTCCGGGCCACATGGCGGCAACCCTTTCTTCCTCGTTGGGCTACCCCGTGACAGCCGGAGAACCCTACTTTGTTCAAGGCTGCACGACTCTGGCGAACGCTCAGGCCGGTACGTGCGTCTTCCCCAACGCCGTGATTCCTCAAACGGCCTGGTCTTCCGCCGCGCAGGGCCTGTTGTCGTTCTTCCCTCAGCCCACCGGCGCCAGCAATGGCCCGTTTCCTTTTTACTCGAGTAGCTCTCTCAATCAGCACATTGGCGATGACAAATGGGGAATGAGAATCGACTTCGCGCAGAGTACCACGGATAGCTGGTCGTTCTACTACCATTACGACGATGCGCTTGTCGACAACCCGTTGGGCGCCCCTAACGTGTTTGGGACGGCTGATAATGTACCGGGCTTTGCTTACAACCTACCTTCACGAGCCCAGCTACTTTTAGCCAGCAACACCAAGATTTTTAGTTCTTCCAAAGTGAACGAAGCGCGCCTCAGCTACCATCGCATCGCTTATCCGGGGCCGATTCCATCGAAAGGATTGGGACAGGTCAGTCAATGGGGTTTTACCGAAGGCGGGTTGGGTCTTATTCCCGCCAGGCCTTCCATCGAGGGTGTGCCGGATGTCATCCTCAATCAATTAGGGCTGACCATGGGCTCCGCCATAACGGATGGGTCTTACCAGAACAATTGGCTGGCGCAGGATGGATTCTCCTGGATAAGGGGTAAGCATGCCTTGAAAATGGGCGGATCGTATTCTTACCATCAGTGGAACCGGCGTGGCGGCCCCGCACCCAACGGCCTGTTTGTTTACAACGGTGGCGAGACGGGCGTTGATTTCGCCGATTTTCTCCTCGGCGCTCCCGACATCTTTAATCAGAGCAGCGCGCAAACTCTCGACGCGCGCACCAAGTCGGGTGCCGCCTACATCCAGGATAACTTCCGCGCCCGCCCCGACCTCACGATCAACTACGGCGTGCGCTGGGAATTCAGTGAACCCTGGTACGACGCGCAGAATAAGATCCAGGCTTTCATCCCCGGGGAACAATCCAAGGTTTTCGCCAATGCGCCCACCGGCTGGGTCTTTCCGGGCGATCCCGGTGTACCGAGAACGCTCGCTCCGACACGCTGGGATAACTTCGCTCCCCGCTTGGGGTTGGCTTACTCGCCGGCCCCGGCGAACGAATTCTTGAAAAAAATCCTCGGCGGCCCGGGCAAAAGCAGTATCCGTGCCGGAGCCGGGATTTTCTACACGAGTATAGACACCACGGGAGCGAATTTCGAAACCGGCGACGCCCCCTTCGGGTTCTACTACGTTAGCCCATCCTTGGATTATATGGACACTCCGTTCCAGGGCCGGGCGACTGGCGCCAATCCTGGGCAGCGCTTCCCCTGGATACCTCCCCCTCTTAGCGGCAGTTCCACTTATAGCTTCGCGCCGTTTCTGCCCATCGCCTATTCTCCGGGTTACAAGGGAACCAATGTGCTGCCTTATGCGGAGGACTTCAATCTGACCTTCCAGCGCCAACTTGCTACGTCCACGATCCTCACGGTCGGCTATGTCGGCACACTGGGACACCATCTGTTCTCGATGGTGTCGTTTAACCCGGGAAATCCGCAGAAGTGCTTACAGATCGCGCAGTTGTTCGCGAATGCCAACCAACCGGGAGGTTGTGGCCCCTCTGGCGAAGATAGTATCTACTCGATCGATGGACAGACCTTCAACGGGACGCGCCCGTACTCCGTCACTTCTGGACAGTATCTCAACATCGGAGAATTAGACTTCGGAGATAATCCGTATTCCGAAACTACCGGTAACTCCAGCTATCAGTCTCTGCAGGTGACGCTCGATAAGAGGATGGGACCCGTGCGCTTCCTGGGCGCGTATACTTGGTCCAAGGCCCTCGACGACTCATCGGGGTTTACCGAAATGATCAATCCGTACAATCCAGAACTGAGCCGGGGACTATCTTCTTTTGACATAGCACAGAACTTTGTGGTCAGCTATACCTATGATCTGCCTATGGGGCACTGGCTTTCCGCGCACAAGGGTCCGACTTACAAGATCCTGCACGGCTGGCAGATCGCGGGAGACACGCGTTTTACTACGGGCTTCCCCATCACCATGCAGGAGACTGACGATCGCTCCTTGTGCGGCTGCGATGGTCAGGGCGTACACTCTATGGACCTTCCGAATTACAATGACCAGCCTATTCGGGTTTTCAACCCCCGCGCCTCCTCCGATCACCAGTATTTTGACACCTCGGTTTTTTCACAGATGACGTTGGGTGTACCGGGGAACGCCAATCGGCGGTTTTTCACCGGCCCGGGCATCAACAATTGGGATATAGGGCTACACAAGTTTACGCACATCACGGAAGGAACTTCCCTTGAGTTCCGCGCCGAGTTCTTCAATGCTTTCAATCACGCGCAATTTCTGAGTCCGGTTGGCAACTTCATTGCCAGTAACTTCGGCGATGTAGCGACGGCGCGCGACCCCCGTATTGGCCAACTGGCGCTGAAGTTCGTGTTTTAACAAGACGATGATATGAAAGGCGCGGGGGGTGACGGTATGGATTGCCGGACTACCGTCGCCCCCTGCGCCACCCAAGGAGCTACAGGAGTTACGCATGATGACGACCAAGGCACCTTCCCATCGAGTTATCGAAATCGACTGGCCCGAATTCGGCCAGGCTTCCTACCCACCCCAATCGCCAGCGTCCGAGTTCGAGAAAAGGATCGACAATCTCCGCGCCATGATGGGCAAACAGAAGCTCACCCACCTGGTGGTCTATGGCGATCGGGAGCATTTTGCCAATTTGGCTTTCCTCACGGGCTTCGATCCGCGGTTCGAGGAGGCGCTGCTGATCCTTTCGCCCGCGGGGAATCCACTGCTGGTCGTCGGCAACGAATGTGAATCGTATGTCGATGTGAGCCCCTTGTTCGGTTGCGGAAAGTTAAGAAGAGAGCGTTTTCAGCCGTTTTCCGTTTTGAATCAGCCGCGCGACCACAGCCGGATCATCCGGGAGATCTTTGCCGGGGAAGGTATCACTGCAACTTCCCGGGTCGGATGTGTGGGGTGGAAGTACTTCTCCGACGCCGAACATCCGGAGGCTTCTTATGCGATCGACATCCCGGCGTACCTCGCCGATACCCTTCGAACGCTTGCCGGCAGGGAAGGGGTGGTCAATTCGACGGATTTGCTGGTGCATCCCGGTTACGGCCTTCGCACCTTTTGTTCTCCGTCCGAAATCGCTTATTTCGAGTATACGGCTGTTCAGGCTTCCGAAGCGGTGAAGCGGATGATCTTTGGGATGCGGGAGGGAATGACCGATCATGCGGTGGTTGAGCAGGGCCGCCTCTGCGGAGAGCCCCTGGGCTGCCACGTCACCTTAGCTACCGGGCGTAATGCCCTGCTGGGTCTTTCCAGCCCCACCGGTCAAGTGATAGAGCGAGGGAAGCCCCTCTCCCTGAGCATTTCCTACTGGGGCAGCAATACCTGCCGCGCGGGATGGGTCGCGTCCTCATTTCGCGACCTCCCCAATGCCGCGGCCGATTACATTGCCAACTTTGCCGGTCCCTATTTTGAGGCCTTGGGTCAGTGGTTCGCGTTGCTCAAGCCCGGCACGCCCGGCGGCCGGATATCGAGCTTGATCCAGGAGCGGCTGCCCTTTGAGCGGTTCGGAATTTTCATAAATCCCGGCCACTTGATCCACCTTGATGAGTGGCTTAGTTCTCCGATTTTCGCCGGCTCGGAGGTGCCGCTCCATTCGGGCATGGCAATCCAGGTGGACGTCATTCCCGCATCGCCGGTGTATTTCTCAACCCGCATGGAAGATGGAGTCGTTCTGGCCGATCGAGAACTCCGGAAGAAACTGCATGAGGCCTTCCCGGACTGCTACGCGCGCTGCCAGAAGCGGCGGAGCTTTATGAAGGATGTGTTGGGCATCGAGCTGCCGGAAGAGGTATTGCCGCTGTCGAATGTTCCGGCAATCGTGCCTCCGTTTTTCCTTGCCCCTAACAGCGTCCTAGCGCTGGAGGTGTAACTGGGTTTACACCTCAGTGATCATCCCAAACCGGCCAACGGAGACGCCCTCCAGGACATTGCCTGCGAAGGGCCAACATCTTGAGCGGCGAAAAGAAGCGGCCATTTATTGTCTTAAGACGGCTTGACGGAACCTTCGGCCGATTTGATCTCATAATTTTCAAGGTGCCATGGAAAAACTCTCTCCTCCAACGCCAACTGGCGAAGCAGCAGCGCCCCGGATGCGGCGAGTCCTCTCGCTCTGGGATTTGGTCTTTTACGGCATTGTCCTGATCCAGCCCATAGCTCCGGTGCCTCTGTTTGGGGTCGCCCAGAAACTCTCGGACGGCCACTACGTAACCACCATTCTCCTCGCCATGATCGCCATGCTGATTACCGCCTTCAGTTATGGCCGCATGGCCGCGATCTACCCTTCGGCAGGCTCCGCCTATACCTATGTGGGCAAGGGGCTGAACGCTTATCTGGGATTTCTGGTGGGCTGGGCGATGCTCCTGGACTACCTCCTGGTGCCCTTGCTCAACGGCATCTGGGTTGCCATCGCTGTCCATTCACGTTATCTGCCTCAGATTCCTTTTGCGGTGGCGATGCTCCTGGTGGTGGCCTTCATGACGGTTCCCAACCTGCGAGGGATCAAGACCTCGGCCAGCGCGGACAAGATGCTGCTGGTGGCCATGTGCTCGGTGACGGCGGTCTTCATAGTGCTGGCAATTCGATTCCTGTTTCATTACCAGGGTTGGCCCGGCCTCTTATCGACTGAACCCTTTTACAACCCCAAGACCTTCAATACCCACACGGTTTGGATGGCGACTTCCTATGCGGCGCTGACCTATATCGGCTTCGACGGTGTCACCACCCTTACCGAGGACGTCAAGAATCCGAAGCGCAACATCCTGCTCGCCACCGTACTGGTTTGCTTGTTCACAGGTCTTTTCGGCGGATTCCTGACCTATCTTGGCCAGCGTGTGTGGCCCGATTGGCGTACCTTGCCGAACCTGGAAACAGCCTTCATGGACGTTTGCCAACGCGTGGGGGGGCGTGGCCTGTTTCATGGGATGGGCTTCACCATCCTGCTGGCACAACTCGGAGGTGGCCTGGCGGGCGTACTGGGCGCAGCGCGGTTGCTCTTTGGCATGGGCCGTGACAACGTGCTGCCCCGAAAAATCTTCGCCCACCTCAGCCCCGGCACTAACACTCCCACCTATAACATCCTGATTATTGGAGCGATTGCTTTTTTTGGGGCATTAGCACTTCA
>JBKQVI010000005.1:0-2778 GCA_052139985.1 Terriglobia bacterium | reverse complement strand
CGCTGCCCCAAGCACCTCCAAGAAATCCGGGACAAAGGGCACGTCCCGTTCATCGGGACAAAAGTGTTTCGTCCCGTTCATTACTCAACCTCCACACCTGCCGGAAAGTAATTATTATTGCCCGTCTTCTCTGACACCTTCTTTTCCGCGGATCGAATTCATAATATCCCTGAGTTTCTGGCAGGCGGCAAGTTAGCAGTCGTAGATGGTGGCAGGAAGGTCAAGCAGGCGGAGCAGCTTTCGTTGAAGGGGCGACAGTTCGGTGGTGACGGTAGTCGTTCTTCCTTGGGCGTTCTGGAATACATGACGCTGGATGGGCGCGAAGGCGTCGATCAGGCGGCGGGCCGTGGGCCGACGACAAGGACGCCCCTCGGGATAAAGGGGCAGCGTTTCGAGCCCTTCGCGTTCCATGGCTCTTCGCAGCTCGCGCTCTAAGAGCGATTCCGTCAGGAGCACGAAGAAGTACAAGCAGAACAGGGCCTCGATGCGTCCCACATCTTTGAGAAACACGGGGGCAACGGCGAAGTCTGTCTTCAACTGCTCGAAGCGTTTTTCGATCTGCGGCTGATGTTTGTAGGCCAGGAGAACCTGCAACGCGGAGAGTTCCGGGTCGTTCGTCACCAGGGGGAAGACGCCATCCGTCTGCCGTTCCCGATCGACTTGTTGGGCGTCAATGGTGTAGTCCAGCTCCAAGCGTGCGGAGACCTCTTTCACGTAGAGCGTGTCCTTTCCCGGACGCCCTGGGGTGCGCTGGTGGTAGGTCTCCCGCTGCCGCTCGGCGATCTCCACGCGGATGCATTCGGCCGCCTGGTAGTGGTCCAGGATCTTGGCCACCTGCTCGTGGGCCTTTGCGCGGTCCCGATGACGCGACCGCGGCGAGCGGAATTTCTCCTGCAAGTGCCGCAACTGCTGCTCGGCGCGCGCGAGCCTGCCGCTGCGCGCGGCCAGGTCCAGTTCCGCTTTCCGCGTACTATGGAACCACCACAGGCGATAGCCTTCGGGGAGCACCGTCGCCTCGTCGCAGATCGAGAAGCGGTCGATGACCTCGCCTTTCTCATCCGTCTTGCTCCATAACGGTTGCCACGCGATTTGCTTCTGGAGCATCCGCTGGCGGAAGGCGCCGTCTTCCTTGCGCGTGCGGGGGAGCACGCTCACGAAACGCCCGCCGTTGTGGGCGATGTAGTTCATGTTGCCGATGGTGGCCAGCTTGCAGTCGGCGACGTAGAGAAAGTCGCGGCGGCCGGCGATCTGACAGAGCAGCTCCCAGCTCCTCTGGTGCGTGGTGTCATCGGTGACGTTCCCGCTGGCCGCGCGGAAGTGGACCGGCACGCCGCCATCGTTGCTGATAGTGAGGATGTACAGCAATTGCTTCAGGTCCGGCCGATGGTCCTTGTTGTGGCCCCAGGTGATGGCCAGGGTCCTTTGCCCTCGCCGCTGTTTCTCCTCAGCCGCATCGCTGTATGCTCCGAAGAAAGAGACCGTCGTGGAGTCGTTGTGCAACTCGTCCAGGCTGAGAGTGAACGCGCGGACGACATGGCCCACCACGTCCAGCACGACCTGGGGGCGGTCGCCATGAAAGAAGATGCTCAAGCACCGTCCTGCGCGATCGTCGTTGAGTGCGAGAACCTGTTGCGGAGTCAAACCCAAGAACTTCGGATCGTAACGCGCGGCCCACTCGCCGAGACCATAGATCGGTTCGCGAGACACGAGTAGGTTCTTGACTAGCGCCAACAGCCCCTTGGCAACCGGCAGCTTGCTGCGGGGATCATCGCGGGGCAGGTGCGACTGGAGGATTTCTTCGAGGTTCATCCGTTCCAGCAGCCGATTGAGAACCGGCAAGGCGCCCACGGTGTACGACCGCAACGTTCCCTGCTGCAAGCGCGCAATGGTTCCTAACTCCCTCTCGTCCGCCCGCTGTGCAAACGGTTCCTTTTGCCGTGCCATAAGACAATCCTTCGATTCGGGGTAAGCGGCGAGCCACGAAGGACCGAGACACTCCCGATCCTGTCGCGCTGCGCTCCGCACACAAGAATGCCGGCATGTCCAGCAACGTCAAGCCGTGAAAAGACCAGGAAGGACTTGTGGCGATTGCCCCGTGAGTCTCCACGCGGAGAAAAAAAGTTCTGCCCTTGCATTTGCCGGCGGCGCCGGCGGCCACTCCCAAAAACAAGGCTCTGCCGATGGACCCAATTAGTTCCTTCCGCGCATTTCGCCGTCCAGGGTGAAATGCCTGTCCCGAAACTTTGCCCCAAGTGCAACCGATCGAGGCCTGGCGCGGCAAGTGGACACTTGCCCAGAAAGTACGAACCGCGAAACAATATGACGCACACAGCTCGACAACTCGATCTGTGCCCGCATAACCCTACATCGTCACACAGTCGTCACACGGTCGCGTTGCCTCTCGCGGCAATCGCCTGGCGGTTACTCCCCGTTTGTCTCACTCCAGAACTAACCCTATCGCACAATCACCGGGACCGCACCCCTATGGCAGGACGAACGAAATTGAGAGAAAATGCGAAGCGGATGTGCGGAACGTAGGGTAATCACCCTTCCTTGCGTAGGAATTGCCACGAGCAATGAACCCCTTGGTGTCTTGTGGGTTGAGGCGAATGGCCTCGGTGAAGTCAGCGATAGCTTTGTCACTGTCGCCCCTTTCCGCGTAAACAAAACCCCGACCATAATATGCCTCTGCATGGTAAAAATAGGTTGGTGCCGCACCGAGTTCGTCGCCATGCTTCTGATGAATCTCGATCGCTTTTTGATACCACGTCTCGGCGG
>JBKQVI010000004.1:0-4397 GCA_052139985.1 Terriglobia bacterium | reverse complement strand
GCACTACCGCACCGGAAGATTGCTGTAGTCACGCGCAAAAAACTGCCCGAGCGCCGCAAACCTCGTTAGCATGCAGCAACTTGCACGTAAAATGTCACTCCGACTCCATGGTGAACACCCGTTGGAGGCGAAGATCGTCAGGCCGGGCGCGCAAAGTCACCTGGGCTCGCCGCCGTGGCCTTCCATTTTGGTGTGCGCTCTTTGTTGGCCTGGGCGAGGGCGCGCCGCACTCCCTCGGCATCCAAGTCAGCCGTGTAAACGGGTGTGCCCGGCTGCTGGCGCCAGGATTCATCAAGGCCGCCCGCATCAACGGCATCGAATCCGAGTTGGTCCACAAGCCGCATCACGATCTCCTTGGACTGGTATTCATCGCCGGCCACAGGAAGGGCGATTCTTCCGGGACTGCCCGCCGGGCGGCCGCGCTCGAGCAGGTGTTGAGCATAGATGTTATTAAACGTCTTCACCACGGGCCGGCCGAGCTGACTTCCCACCCACCGGCTTTCCGCCATTCCCGCTTCGATATCGGCAATGCGGCCATCGCGCTCACGCGGGTAATAATTGCCGGTGTCGATGACCACTACGTCGTCGGGCACGCCCGCGAACAAGTCCTTGGGCAGATTCGGAATTTTCCCTTCCGGGATCGTCACCACAACCACTTTACCCGCCCGCGCCGCCTCCGCGACGGAGATAGTCTTTGCCCCGGTTTCCTTGGCGAGATCGGCCAGCGATGCCGGTCCTCGCGAATTGGCAACAAACACCTCATGTCCAAGTGTGGTCAGGCGGCGGGTCAACGTGCCGCCGATTTGCCCAGCGCCAATGATGCCGATCTTCATGTCCTCTCCTCTCGGTGGACGCTCCTGAATCGGGGCCGATACCACTACCGCTTAAGATGTCAGAACCTGGGAGTTCGTTTCGCCTCGACGGTTCACTGCAAATCCGCAGTGATTCAGGTCGTGACACCGGGGTGAAAGCGGACCGTGAATACCCATCGCCAAAGTTCTCTGGGCGCGAGTGGTTGGGGACGCGTGCTAATCACGCCGTCTCACTGCACAACTTGCCAATCCCATTGGCCGGAGTCATGATAATGTACGCACTGATATAGGGGGTCTGAAGACCCTGCATTTGGCAAAGAGAACCTTTGATTTATGATCGATACCGTCAAGCGGCTCACAATCGAGGGATTTAAGTCCATCCGCAAGCTGGAGAACTTTGAACTTCGCCCATTGAATGTGCTCATCGGGGCCAACGGGGCAGGCAAGAGTAACTTTGTCGAGTTCTTTCACATCCTGCACGAGTTGGTGGAGAAAAGACTTCAAGTTGCTATTGGTACCGCCGGTGGGACGGACTCCTTCCTTCATTTGGGACCGAAGGAGACCAAGCAAATATTAGGTAAGGTCTGCTTCGGCATTGGCTGGGATTACGGATACGAGTTCACCTTGGTACCCGCCGCCGATGGCCGCCTGCTTCTTGCTGACGAAACGCTTGTCTTTGCAAACGAGGCCGTGGATCTCAGCGGGCCGCTGCCCCACCGCGTGTTACTGGACTCAGGACATACCGAGGCCAAGCTCAAGGACCGCTGGAGAGAAGAATTCGGCTGGGCGGGCACCGGGAGAGAGGGAGTTCCCGACTGGGTTTACCATGGGCTCTCAGATTTACGGGTGTATCACTTCAACGACACGAACGCGACAGCAGGCGTCAGACGCCAAATCGCGATCGACCAAAATTCTCACCTGTATGCCGACGCAAGTAATCTAGCCGCATTCCTATATCGGCTCTCCCTCAGCGATCGGGAACAGTACGCGAAGATCCGCGACGTGGTCAGGCTAGCCGCTCCGTTCTTCGATGATTTTGAACTCCACCCTATACGCCTGAATCGCCATCTGATTCAGTTAGAATGGACGCAAAAAGATTCAAAGTATCCCTTCCTCGCAAGCCAGCTCTCCGATGGCACACTGCGCTTCATTTGCCTGGCTACAGCGCTCCTCCAACCGTCGCCGCCCGCGACGATGATTTTTGACGAGCCAGAACTTGGGTTGCATCCCTACGCGTTGACCTTGCTTGCCGGCCTCTTCCAGCAGACAGCACAGAAGTACAGGCACGTAATTGTATCGACGCAATCGGCGCAGTTGCTGAACGAGTTTGATCCGGACGACGTCGTCGTCGTTGAACGGACGAATAAGGGGTCAGTGTTCCGGCGCTTGGATCCAAACCAGCTATCAGGATGGCTGGAAGATTACACGCTGGGTGAACTTTGGCAGAAGAATGTCCTGGGTGGCGGACCGCGCAATGAGGAAATTCCGCTGCCGTCAGAGGGGGACGAAGATGCGACTGTAGCGCCTCATAAGGAGGCGTCGAGCTCTGGAGACAAGCGTTCATGACCCGGGTTCACGTTGTGGTGGAGGGACCCTCGGAAACCTCGTTCGTCAATAGAGTCGTTGCACCCGCCCTGTGCAGGCATCAAGTTTACCTGAATCCCATTGTTCTGGGCGTTCCCGGCCACAAGGGCGGGAGAGTCAATTATGCCCGCGTCGAGAAAGACATCCTCCGGCAACTCAAGCAGGACCGCTCAGCTTATTGCTCTACCATGCTCGACTTTTACGGGTTGGGCGAAGGCTTCCCCGGCACGCCGGTATCCCCCAACCTTCCGCACCTCAAAAAGGTCACCCATATTGAGCGAGCTGTAGAACAAGACATCATCGCACGCGCGCCGGACTTGCGGGCGGACATTCGATTTATCGCTTACTTGCAATTGCATGAATTTGAGGGATTGCTATTCAGCGATCCGGTGGCATTCGCGCGCGGCATAAACCAACCGAATCTCTCCCATCAGTTCCAGTCCATCCGCGCAGGATTCCCTACTCCGGAAGATATTGATGACAGTCCGACGTCGGCTCCGTCGAAGCGCGTCCTTCAGCTTTGTCCTTCTTACAGCAAGGTGCTGAACGGAACGCAGGCGGCAGCGACTGTCGGCATCGACGCGATGCGGCGCGAGTGCCCGCACTTTCATAATTGGCTCGAGCGCCTCGAACAACTGGGCTCTTACGGGCGGTTGTGAAATCGGTAGGCAGAGCCGGAAATTATCGCAAATTGACTCTCCCTGCCTCGTGCCTACTGCTTACTGCCAACTGTTCTCTCCGGACAGCAATCGCCGCGGGGAATGGGCGAGCCGTGGGGGCAGGTCTGGGGGTGGTTGAGGAAGATGCAGATCTTTTCCGTTACTTCCGCGCTGAGCGAGTGTTCGATCTTGCCGGCATGTTCGTCCACCACATCCTTATCGATTCCGAAAGTCTCATAGAATAGACGTTCGGAAAGGCGATGGCGCCGCAGCACGTGCCGGGCGCGAACCTCACCGCGGGGGGCAAAGGAAAGATTGGCGCCATCGAGCTGAATTAGCCCCTCCTGCGCCATCAGCAAAAAAGTAGCTCGATTACGCGCGAATTCCGACAGGGCAGCAGTTTCGACCAGGCTGCGGCCAGAATCCTCCTGCGCGTGGTAGACGGCCTTCAGCAGGTCATCGATTAATTCCTCTTCATTGGTGGGGAAGACGGAAACTTCCGTCAGGCGGCCGTGATGGAGTTCGATGCGACGCTCGGCCATGCGACCGATTTCCGGGTCGTGCGTGACCAGCACGACGGTATGGCCTTCGCGGTGCAATTCCGAGAGCAGGCCCATCACCAAGGTTTCGTTCACCTCATCGAGATTGCCGGTGGGCTCATCGGCAAGGATCACGTTCGGCTGATTGATCAGCGCCCGCGCCACACAAACGCGCTGCTGTTCGCCTCCGGAAAGTTGCGAAGGCAAATGGCGCAGGCGGTCGCCCAACCCTACGCGACCCAGCGCCTCTGCGGCCTCGCGCTCGTCCGAGAGGCTATGGAAATATTGCGCCAGCATCACGTTCTCAAGAGCTGTCAAATACGGCACCAGGTGGAATTGCTGAAAGACGAAGCCTATTTTTTCCGCGCGAAAGCGGGCCAGCGCGTTTCCGGAAAGCGTGGAGACTTCCTGCCCGTCGATCGCCACGCGCCCGGAGGTTGGTGTATCCAGGCCGCCGAGTAGATTCAGCAACGTGCTTTTGCCGGAGCCCGATGGCCCCATTACGGCGATCCACTCACCCTTTTCCAGGGTGAAAGAAAGATGTTGGAGTGCATCGAGTGACGAGCCGTAGGTCTTGGTTAAACCCTCAACTTCAATGAAAGACAATTCTCTTCTCGATTCGTAGTGTGCGTACTCGACGTAGACGCGGCGTTACGCCGCCATATGGCGAGGTAAACTCGCCGCTACGTGCGCCTGAGAGCGCACTTGGTTGGAGAGGTGAAAGTCCTCTCCGGGTTTAACGTAAACCTGTAACTGAAGATCACTGCGTCGTCGTGAGACGGGGTGGGGAGCCATCGGAGGTG
>JBKQVI010000003.1:0-3853 GCA_052139985.1 Terriglobia bacterium | reverse complement strand
GAAGTCTCCGGCGCCAGCGTGATGGGAACAGCTTCTGGAGCGATGGGGATTCTGCTGACGGTTAACGCCGAGCCCCTAGACGCTTTCGACCGCCGGTATATTGAGTCTCGTGCGGCGCGCGTCTTTTCAAGAATGCGCGGGGTTTCGGCGAGACATGCCTCCGGGAGGCTGGTGCTGGGACTGGCGCGCGACTTCAACGTCCCCCCCGAGCGGATTGGCGAGTCCTTGATTGCGGCAGTCCGCAATGAGTTTCCGCGAATCGTCAAATTGCGTGCGGAAGTCATCTTCGACCGCGAGCGCCTGAACGACCTGGAGGCCGAAATCTCGGCCGAAAGGACCGAGCGGAAGCGAGAAATCGTGGCGGCAACCGAGGAGAGCGTTCCCGAGTTCGTCACCTGCGTAGGTTGCTCGGCTTTTGCTCCTGACCACGTGTGCATTCTCACGCCCCAGCGGCCCCCGCAGTGCGGTCGCGCCTACGAGTTCATCAAAACCGGCGCACTCTATGGGTACGATGACATGACCAACATCCATCACCGTGAGTTGCATTTCGGCCTTAATTCGTTTGGGACCTGCTCGAAGGGCGAGTTGCTGGATCCCGCCGCCGGGGAGTGGTCAGGCGCCAACCATGCGGCAACGCGTCTGACGGGAGGAAGGATTACACGCGTCCAACTGCACTCCCTCGACACAGCACCTCACACCGGCTGCGGTTGCTTTCAGTTGATCCTGTTTAAGACGGACGTGCCCAAGCCTGGAATCGGTATCATGGAGCGTGGCTACAAAGGACTGGCGCCGGACGGCCGCACTTGGCGCGACCTGCATTACGCGTTAGGCGGGAAGCAAACCCCCGGCCTCGCCGGTGCGGCGTGGGGATACTTGCAATCGTCAAAGTTCCTGTCTGCCCACGGTGGAAGGAAAAGCCTTGTGTGGGCCAGCCCCAAGGTGTCCGCCTTAATGCTGCATGCAGTTTGATTGACTGGAAGCGCGGATGTGCCATGAATCATGTGGCGCCAGAGGAGCTCGGCGTGAGTTCTTCGCGGACGGACGCGGCGAACGCGTCCACCTCGCGGAGAGGCCGCATAGAGATCTCGGCATCCCGCAAAATCCGATAGGAATGGCCCGCGGTTTTATCTCCGTGCAGCGGCCAACCTTCGATGACGGCCGTCAGGTCAGCGGGTTCTTTCGAACGAACATAACCCAGGGTCAACGAGATAACGCTCGCGAGTTCATGATCGCGGTGCAGGGAGAGAGCGTGAATCAATTTCAGATGACCGTTCGGTTTTCCGGCGGCCATGGGTGGCCGGTAGCCGAAGTCAAAATGAAACGGGTCGCCGGGGTGAGTCAAGGTTTCGGCGGGGATGCGCTTCTCGAGTCGTCGATCGTCAAACACACCGGCTCGACGGAGCGCGTCGGCCAAGCCCTGCTTGATGCGCATGCGAGTGTCGGCTGCGGGAAGTTCCGCTTGGAGTTCGCCTACGTATCTTTCAAACAGTTGAGCCAATTGCGCCTGGGGCTCGGCGGCTAGAACCGGCCGCGCTGGGGCAAGTTGAATGATGTGGGAAAGGGTTTGTTGCATCTCCTCGAGAAAGCCTTGCAGGTTGTCCTCGTGCTGCTGGATTTGCTGCTCGAAATGACTCTGCAAATCGCGCAGGAATCCCAGGTCGGCTTGTCGATGGAAACGCTTGACGCGGCGCAGATCGCGGGTGAAAAGGCAATCCAGGAATTGCTCTTCAGGGCTGTGCAGAAGCAACCCGATGTTGAGAAACTCCTCCCGCTCGGCGTTGGGGACGTAACGCACCAGGTAATACGAGCAAGCCTTCAAGTCGGCTTCTTCCGCCATGGTAATCTCTGGAAACCAGAAGTCAGAAACGGGAGCGACTTCCCCCTAAATTCCGACTACTGACTGCTCACACCCAATTAGGAAACGGGTCGAACACGCAGTTCTTGGTGTCGATAACGGCCTGGCGCAGTGACCGCCGCCGCGCGTAGAGGACCTCGATCAGCCGCGCGATCTGGCCCGGATCCGGTTCGCACCAATTCGAAGGGATTCCCCGGGCGCATTCCTCCAAGTCGCCAGTGCCGAGGTTCTCAATGCGGGAAAGAAACGGCTCAAACGATTCCATGCCGCTCACCTTCTCGTAAACCAAGCGCCGAGGGTAGATTCCGCGAATGGGGTTGTCGGGGAACGTCCAGTCGCCGTCGTTGAAGCAGAACCCTTGGTCGATCATGGCCACCGAGTAAGAGGATCCGTCGTCATCGGCGGGACGATGAAAAACCACCTGGCGGCCGTCACAGTTGCACGTCCACTTGTCGAAGACGAAAGCGCCAAGAAAGGTCGTGCTCAGGTTCTTTAGGCGCCGCAGCAGGCGATCGGGTAGGAAATCCACCACCAGGGTCTGGCTGGGGGTGCCGGGGAAGCGCGAGCCGAACTGGGTGCCGGGCAGGATCGGTTCGCGGTGCTCGCCGACGTCAAACGCCAGTTGGGGATTCGTGCCCAGCAAACAGGGGGACACTTCCACAAATGCCGGAGCCGCCACGGGCAGGCCCACCAATTGGGCCAAGCGCGAGGCGAGCATTTCATTGGCCAGCACCCGCGCGTGCTGGGGGTTGTTTTGAAATTTTACGACGTAGCTCGCGCCGTCCTCGCACCGGACCAACCACGGCTGCGATGCGCCGCGCATTCGGCGGACAAACTCCAGCGCGCGGACCCGCGGTGTCAACACCCCGCGCTCGGGGTTCGCCCCCGGCATTTCTTGCCACGACCCTTCCACATGATTACACAAGCGAGTGGGAGACACGTCCCGAACGGCACGAGATTTTAAAGCGCGCACGAACCCCTTATCGGCGAAGCCCTTAGCCTCTCGCGATCCGAGGCGTGTCGTGTTTCATAATGGGCTTGGCAAGCAATCACTCTACAGCGTCGGTGTCTTCCGTTTCTGGAGTTCGACGGGCTACACCTACGTCCTAAGACCGGACTTTCCGGTCTTAGCGGCCTGGCCGGCGGCCCTATGTTGTACGGCCAATTGCTGGTCACTACACCCAAAGGGGCGGCAGAAGGCATCACCCGAGACCGTGCGCAAGTGGATCCGATTAGCGCCGTCGCCCTGGCTTTTTCGCGGTCTTCTTCGCTGCTTTTGCTTTCGCCGCAGGCTTCTTAATTTTCGCCGCTTTCTTCACTGGCTTCTTTGCCGGAGCCTTGGCTTTCGCGGCCGGCTTTTTCTTCGCCGGTGCCTTCTTCGGTGCCGCCGGTGCGGGCTTGGAAGCCGCTGCTACGCCTGGCGTGGGCTCCGGAGCCACGGGCACCGTTTCTTCGACTTCGAAGGAGACTTCCTCCTCAATCTCCTCGCCCTCGTCTTCTAAACCCTCGTCCGTTTCCTCTTTATAATCGGAGGAGAGTTCTTCCCCGAAATCCTCTAACTCATCCCCGTGTTCATTTTCATCATCGAAGGCCATGCAACCCTCCTCCTATCGTCGTTTGTCCAGCAAGGTCGTTTCAACGCATTCAACGGTTGCTCCCAACCGATTCGCAAAAACTGGTGGTTGGGCAGATGTATACCAGCCGAATCGTCCTGTCAAGAGCAAACGAGGGATCACGGGAGTTTTTGTTGCGGCGCTAGCGAACGGCCAGGGACGCCGCGGGTGAGGTACGCCCAGCGGGCTGGTCGGGCTTCTTTTGCGCGGTGGTGGTTCGGGCGGGCGGGTGTTTGGATTTGGCGCCCTTTCGCGAGGTGGAAGTCGGGCCGGCAGTGTGAGCTTGCGCCTCTGCATAAAGGTGCAAAGTCCTGCCCGGGACCAATTTCGAGGTCTTCAGTCCGTTCCACCGGCGAATTTGATAAGCCGTAACATCAAAGCGGTC
>JBKQVI010000002.1:0-6281 GCA_052139985.1 Terriglobia bacterium | reverse complement strand
AGTTGTTGTAAAACCTAAGAACGCTACTTTGACACGGTAGAGGTCTGGGGTTCGAGTCCCCACGGGCCTACCATATCTTTCAATAGCTTACGCCTGTTCACCTCGTCCAGCGAAGCTCCAAATGGCTCCGTTAGGCACAGGAGACTTCTCGCGACCGTCCACCGATCAACACGGTGCGCGCCCGTGATTGTTGCTTCACGGCTCAGCATCATCCTCCGAAGCCCGGAACTTCACACTTAGGAGATCTTGGCGTCTTGGTGAGATAAAGCCCGCAAGATCGCATCCAGAACTTGATCGAGATACTTGCCGACGTCCTCGGCAAGGAATCGGAGGACCAAATAACCGTTCTCCTGAAGCAAGGTATCTTTATGACGATCTCGACGGTAGGCGTCTGCGTCGCCCAAATGCTGGCCGCCATCGAGTTCAATGGCAATTCGCGAGGGCGGGCAAAGCAGATCGACCTCCATGCGGCCAGAGCCATCAAACGGAATCGGCAACTCCGCATTCAAACGAAACTTCCCGGTTGTTGCTGCCAAAGTTTCGAGTCGGCGATATAGAAACGCCTCACTGGCGCTTCGTGCTCGATTGACGCCCTCGGCATTCGGAGGTGGCACCACGGCAACGTTAACGAACAGGCTTGCCAGGGGAGAATCCACGCCATCGCGCACCAAGCGGCGGACGCTCGAGGCGTATTGGCTCTTCCACTCGGGATCGATGGGAAGTGGCACGTCCGCGGGCCAGCCGGGCACGGCGCTGCCGGGAAGCTGCATTTTATAACCAATCGATTCGTAGCCGCGACAACGGCGATCGAACATCCTTGCCAGCATCGGTACGTTGAGATCGGCGTAGTCGTAGACGCGCACTTCGCGCTTGCCGTCGTACAGGCGATGCAGCCTACCCACGTATTGCGCGATGGTCCCATGCCACGAAATAGGCAGTGTCAGAAATAAGGTGTCGAGCCGGGCGTCATCGAAACCTTCACCCACGTAACGGCCGGTGGCCAAGATCACGCGCGTTTCCCCCACAGGAATGGCAGCCAAGCGAGCAGGGAGTGCGTCAAGTTCCTTTTTGCGCATCCCGCCTCGGAGCACCAAGAGGTGTCGCACCTCAGGTCCCAACTGCTTGGCCAAAGAATCCAAGTGTTCGTTTCGCTCAGTAAGCACCAGCGGCGAACGTCCCTCGCGAAGCGCTTGAATCACGTCCTGGTGGACGAGCCGATTGCGCTCTTCGTCGGCAATCAGTTCGGCATAGAGTTCTTGGAATTGTTGCCGTACATTGGGATTGGCTGGCCGAAGCGGACGAAAGTCAGTCGGACGAACCATCACCGTATGCTCAAAAGGATGAGCCGCCGCCTGCTGCTTCGGATTACTCCGATAACGCGCAGGACCGCACTGCATAAAGATGATCGGATGGTGACCGTCCTTCCGCGTAACGGTGGCCGACAAACCTGTGACGAACTTCGCCTTGGCTTGACGAGCAACCAACTCGAAGCTTTGGGCAGAGAGATGGTGGCATTCGTCCACAATGAGGTACCCATAATTGCCTACCAGGTCATCGACGACGCCGTTTCGGACCAGACTCTGGATCACCGCCACGTCCAGGAGGCCGGTGGGCTTTTTGCGGCCACCGCCAATCCGGCCAATAGCGTGAACCGGCATTCCCAGGAAAGTGGAGAGTCGCTCGACCCATTGCTGTTGCAATTGTCGTCGATGCACCAATACCAGCGTGTTGACCCCGCGTTGGGCGATCAGCCACGCCGCCACCACGGTCTTTCCGAACGCAGTGGTGGCGGCCAGCACTCCCATGTCTTGGGCGAGCATGGCTTGGGCGGCGACGGTTTGTTCGGGACGCAGTTGACCCTGGAATGCCGCTTTCAGCGGCTGGCCAGAGTTGCGCTGGTCATGGACCGCTGGCTTGATGTTCAAGGCCGAAAGGGTTTGAAGCAAATCATCCAGACAGCCGCGCGGCAATCCAATGTGCTGAGGATAATCTTCGGCGCAAGCGATAATTCGAGGCTTGTCGAAGGTCGAAAGCCGCATGGCCTGAGCTTTGTAGAATTCGGGGTTTTGGAACGCTGCCAACCGGATCAATCGATTGCGAAGGGCCGGAGGCAGCGCCTCTTTCGCGATATAGATCTGATTGCCGAGAGTGAGTTCTAAGGTCTTCGGCAGCGGACCAGCGATCGGCGCATCTCTCCTGCGCCGTGAGGGCGGAGCCATCCAGGGGGTTGTTTCGTCTTCTTCATCCTGTGGCGCTAGACGAACGCCAATAACTTGTCCCTTAGCTTCCGCGAGACGCACCCTTTCTTCAATTTCTTCGCGGCTAATTTTACGGATCGAGGACAAGAACTCCCATTGGTCGGGGAACGGCGTAAATCGCTCATCCAGGAAAACGCTATTGCCCGATTCCCGCGACCGCTTCTGTAATGGCAAGGCGATTAAGTTCCCGAAGCCGCCTTGCGGAAGAGTGTCTTGATTAGGAAAGAAACGGTCATACGAATCCAGCCCAATGTCTGGGCGGCGTTCCAAGGTTTCCGTCAGAATGTGCGTCCCCAATTTGCGCGCCAAAGTGGCAGGGACGGCTTCGTTGAAGAAGAACCAAATGTGCCCGCCTTTCCCCGACCGCGATCGCTCCAAGCCTGCCGGCAAGTTCATTTGACGGCAAGTTTCCCAAAATGCGGCGACATCGTCCTGCCACTTTGTTTTGTCGAAGTCGGCGGCCAGGAAGAAACAGGTTTCATCCAGGAGCATCGGATAGACGCCCATGACGAAATCGTGGCCATGGTCGTCCCGACCTCTGAGATGCCACCGAATCGCATCGTCGGTTACGGGAAGAAAACGCTGGTGGGGACATTCGGAACATTTTATTCTGGGCTTTTCGCAGATTCCCTGAACCCATTCATTACCGCATATCGGCGAATAGCCTGCCCGGCCCGTCTTGCGGCTTTCAAAGCGGCGAGGGTAAACATCTTCGCGCCCGCGAAACAGCGAACGGAAGAGGGCGATTTTGGCCTCGGCGTTGGAATGTCGATTCACGCCACCCTGCGCCAAGTCAGGAAGTCGGGCAGGTGTGTCCACAGCGCTATTTTATAGTCGCATCTCCCCGGAGTTCCAAGCACAATCGAAGACCCGCCAAGAGCTTCCGTAACGCAACCAGGGACGAAGAATCATCGTCTGGCCAAAGCCAGCGAGCGCGTGCCGCACGGGATTGTGCGTCTCCCTTCGGTTCTACGGTTTCACAAGCTGAGCACCCAACTACCTTCGGAGGCACGGATGGCAATTGATAGAAGAGCGCGGGCACCAAGAATGAATGGCATTCGCGTGCGTTTTGTGAGTTCTTCCGGGACGGCCCGCGACGGGGGATAGGCTGTGCTTTCCAAAGGGTCACAAATGGTGTTTTCAAGCTCATAAGTGTTCCCGATGACGTACGCTTTCCATTAGGGTTTCTCCGGTCTTTGGATTCTCCTTGACAAGTCCCGGCTATAGGGGCAAACGATTAGTTCGAGTGTCGAACGAGATGCGCCACCGGCTCGCGACCCGGCGCATCAATCGCTGAGGATCAAGGGGTCGCAATGCGGCAAGCACCGTCTCGACCAGATTGAAGAGAGGCTAAGACTTGAAGACCCTGATTCTCTCCCTAATCGCGTTGGTGGTTGTCCCGATCGTGGCGGTGGGACATCACGGCCTTAACTCCCAGTCGGTGGAGTTGACGGATAACGGCTCACCGGTGTTTGTCTACAACTACGGAACCATGCTCAAAGAGGGAGCCGCCCCGGACCGCGCCCGCTGCTGTTATCTCCATCCCGTCTACGCGCCCAACGGCGTGGTGGTCACCGATGATTTCCCCAATGACCATCCCCACCACCGCGGCATCAGTTGGATGTGGCCCGTCGTCCTAGTGGACGGCAAGACTTACGACCTGTGGACGATCAAGGGCATCTTGGACCGGTTCGAGAAGTGGGAGGGCAGAAAGGCCGGCCAGGACAAGGCGCGGCTGGCGTATCAGGGCGGTTGGTACGTGGGCGATCGCAAAGTGGTGCAGGAGAACGTAGAGATCGTCGCGCATTCCCTCGTGGACGGCCGCCGCGACATTGACGTCACCGTCACCCTGCATTCGGCTGGCGGCGCGGAGGTCGAAATCGGCGGCACGCACGAGCACGACAAGGGTTATGGCGGAGCGCTGGAGATCCGCTTCGCTCCGCGCACCGGCACCATGATTCGCACCGCCGCCCAGGAGGACGCGCCTGACAGCGATCGCGTTCCCGCCGCTTGGGCGGAGCTGACCGGCAATTTTGGCGGTAAGATCGCCACCACGCGCGTCACCGAAGATCCTTCCAATCCCGGAGCGCCGAACGGTTGGTGCTTGCGGCATTACGGTTTTGTGGGCGTGGAGTATCCGGGCCTGGAGTTGCGCCGCCTGGATAGCAAAATCCCGCTGACAATGAAGTTCCGCGTATCGCTCTCGGGAAGTTCCGCGAGCGTCGGCGTGGTGGAAAAGCAGTGACGAGTGACGAGTGACAAGTGACCAGCGCGACCGAGCCGCAATCAAGAATTGCCTCTCCGTGTCCTCCGTGGCTTTCAAGCTTCAACACAAAGCACACCGAGGACCTCCGTGACCTCTGTGTTGAGGCCTTTCTGACCGCGGAGGTCACAGAGGCACTCGATGATGGTATTTCTGGGGAGGTGAATTATGCATAGGAACGCCTCGTCGCGACGAAGTTTCCTGAAAGGCTCGCTGGCGGCGGTTACGGCAATTGGTTTTCCCACCATTGTCTCCGCCCGCGTTTTTGGGCGAAGCGCGCCGAGTAACATGATTCAGGTGGGGCAGATCGGCTGCGGACGCATCGCCCGGGACTCGGAATTCCGGGGAATTCTCAAAAACAGTGACGTGGCCCGGTATGTGGCCGTCTGCGACCTGGATACCGTCCGCATCGCCGACGCGAAAAGCCTGCTCGAACAGGCCTACGCCAGGAAGTTCGGAGCCGGGAATTACGCGGTGCTGAAAACCTACGGTGATTATCGCGAAATGCTCGAGGACAAAAGCATCGATGCGGTCTGCATCAGCACGCCGGATCACTGGCACGCGCAACCCGCGATGGAAGCTGCGCTGGCCGGCAAAGACATCTACCTCCAGAAGCCCGCATCGCTGACCATCAAGGAAGGGCGCCAGATGGCGGATACCTTGAAGCGCACGGGCCGCATTTTTCAGCAGGGGAGCCAGCAACGCTCGGACCCTAATTTCCGCTATGCCTGCGAGTTGATTCGCAACGGCCGCATCGGCAGGATCCAGCAAGTTCTGATCGGCCTGCCGGTAGACCCCGCTGGGGAGGTCGAACCGGAAATGCCGGTGCCGCCAAACCTGAATTACGAAATGTGGCTCGGCTCCACGCCCATGGTTTACTACACGGAAAAACGCGTGCATCCGCAGGCGGCGGACCTAAAGGTTCGCTACGACCGTCCGGGCTGGCTGCGCTGCGAGCAGTTCGGCGCCGGCATGATTACCGGCTGGGGCGCGCATCACATGGATACGGCACACTGGGCCATGGACACCGAATACACCGGCCCGATAGAGATTGTCGCCAGCGCCGAGTTCCCCCAGGTGGGGTTGTGGGACGTTCATGGCCCGTTTCACGTGCGCGCCCATTATGCTAACGGCGCCGATGTGTTCATCAGCGAGAAGTATCCAACCGGTCTGAAATTTATCGGTGAAGACGGTTGGATTTGGGTCACGCGCGGCGCACCCGTCACCGCCAGCGACCCCGCCGTGCTCAGATCCGGCAGCCCGGCACTGGACGCGAGCGACCGGAAGATGCTCGCCGCGGGCATCAAGGACAACGAAATCCACTTGCACCATAGCCCTAACAACGATCACCATCTGGACTGGCTGACCAGCATCAAGACGCGCCAACCACCCGCGGCGCCGGCGGAAGTGGGCCACCGGTCATGCTCCGCCTGCCTGCTGGCCCATGATGCGATGAAACTGAACCGTGAACTCAAATGGGACCCGCAGGCGGAACGCTACATCAACGATGACAAGGCGAACGCGCTACTCTCCCGGCCGCAACGCGCGCCCTACGGAACCGACTACGTTTCCGCCTAGCGTCCTGAGTCAAAAGTTCGTTGATGAAATCAGCCCGCAAAGCGGGCGACATAATGTCACCCTTGTCCAAAATAGGTGTTTCTAGATAGTCAACAGTTGCCCTCCAGCGGTAGCGGTCTCAGAATGATGCTGTTGACACATCTCTGATCGCCACCGAGGAGGGCGCCACCATGGTACAAGTC
>JBKQVI010000001.1:0-5921 GCA_052139985.1 Terriglobia bacterium | reverse complement strand
GAGGTCGCGATCAGCGCGGCCCAAATGTTCGAGTGTGCAGGGCACCGAATACTGGATGTTCATGTTCTCGCAGCCGCCGCCCTTGAGGATCAGGCGGACTTCGACATCCGGCTCTTCCCACTGCTCGAAGTGGATGACGGGAGTGCCGGGGCCGAGGTTGTTCCCGCTGTTCTTACCGCTGATCGAGTCCACAGAATTGGGCCGCAGCTTGCCGCGCTTGGTAACTTCGACGACAGCCTCCTGGATCTGCTTCTTCATCACAATCTGGTTCACGCCCACAGGAGTCTTAATTTCGAAAGTGAGCATGCCCGTGTCCTGGCAAATGGCTCCTTCATCTTCGTACGCCATGTCAATATTCTGGCCGATGATGGCCAGCGCCTGGCCCGCCTGCGTCTGCGGGTGCTCGGTCTTGAGCGCCTCACCCATGGCCTGACGCACGTCGGGCGGCAGGTTCGTGGAAGTCTGAATAATCAGTTCCAGCATGCTCTCTTTGAAAAATTGCATTGAAGCCTCCATGGCGAATTATAGCGCTGAATTGCGAAAGGTGCTGGGGACTAGGGGCTGGGGGCCGGGGAAAGCAGAGCCACAGGTCAAAGGATAAAGACGATTTGGCCAAACTAAATAAAGGGATACTTGATGGCCGGCCTCACTTTCAAGATGCGCGTCAGGTAGTCCTTCAGAATATCGAACGCCTCCTGGGGAGTATCGGCAAAGCGGATGAGCTTCATGTCTTCTTCTGAAACGGTTCCCGCCTCGAGGAAATAGTCGAAGTTGATGGCGCGCTTCCAGAAATTCGAACCATAGAGCACAATCGATACGCGGTGGCCCATCTTATGGGTCTGAAGCAGAGTGAGCATTTCGAAGAGTTCGTCCATAGTACCAAACCCTCCCGGGAAGGAAATGAGGGCTCGGGCGGGTTGGGCAAACCAGAGCTTGCGCATGAAGAAATATCGGAATAGGAAACCCAGTTCCGGCGAGATGTAAGGGTTGGGTTGTTGTTCGGCGGGCAGCTTGATGTTCAGCCCGATGGACTTGCCGCCGGCCTGGGAAGCGCCGCGGTTGGCGGCTTCCATAATCCCCGGCCCCCCACCTGAACAAACCACGAGGAAGCGGGAATCGTTCTGCAGGGAAAGAGCCCATTGGGTCACAAGGCGCGAAAGCTCGCGCGCGTCCTCATAGTACTGGGACATGTGCAGGTCCATGCGCGCTCTCTTCAGCACCGTTTCGAGGGCGCCCGTGCCGCCGTCTTTCCCCCTGCTTTCCAGTTCCTGTAGTTTCTTGAGCGCTTCGTCCCGCGGCCGGATTCGCGCCGAACCGAAAAATACGACGCTATGGTGGATGCCGGCGCGTCGCAGCCTTGCCTGCGGTTCCAGGTATTCGCTGAGGATACGCAACGTGCGGGCATCACCGCTTTCCAGGAATCGGTGGTTCTGGTATGCCACCAGAGGCATCTTCCCGGTCTCATGCTTCCGATTCGCCATGCCACTTCCCCCTCCAAAAAGGTCCGCAACACCAGAAAGAATACCAAACGGAGGTGACTTTAGGTTGCCAAATTGAGTGCTGGTCACTCGATTGCTCCCAGCATGGGATTGAGCAGCAGGGCGGGGGGAGTAGTGTGCGGAAAGTCGCTCCTTATTTTTCGCCCAACAGGCGATTTCGTAAGTCAGCAGGTCCACAAGGCCTAATCTAAAGATCAGTGGTGGAGGGCAAAATGTCTGTTGTCACGCGACGTGAATTCATCCGGCAGAGCGCTGCCGGGGCAGGCAGCTTGGGATTGTTTCTGAACGGGAAACAAGTCCATTTGGAGGCTGCGCCGTTGCCTAGGCCGGCGAGTCCGAACGATCGGGTCAATGTAGGATTCATCGGCTATGGTATTCGCGGCTGCTTCCTAATGGAATGCGTGAAGCAAACCGAGCAAGCTAATCTGATTGCCGTAGCCGACTGCTACCAGGGGCATCTCGACCGCGCCAAAGAACGCACCGACGGCAAGATCGAAACCTATTTTGCGCAGTACAAGAAGCTGCTCGAAAGAAAAGACCTGAATGCCGTAATTGTCGCCACCCCAGACCATTGGCATACGCCTATTGTGGTGGACGCTTTGTCCGCCGGAAAAGACGTTTACATCGAGAAGCCGATGACCTACCGCATCGAGGAGGGGCCAAGAGTCATTGCGGCGGCGAAGCGCAATAATCGGATTGTCCAGGTAGGAAGCCAGTGGGTGTCCTCCCCCATGCACAGGAAAGCAAAGGAACTTGTGCAATCCGGAAGAATTGGCAAGGTGACGAAGGTCATTGCCTCCTACAACCGCAATAGCTCGACCGGAGCGTGGAATTATCCGATTCCTCCAGACTTGAAAAATGGCGAGAACTTCAATTGGGAGGAATGGCTGGGGTCCGCCCCCAAGCGCCCCTTCGACCCGGCGCGCGTGTTCCAGTACCGCAAGTACTGGGATTACTCCGGCGGCATTTCCACCGACCTCTTCGTCCACCTGATTAATACGATTCACTTCGTAATGGATGCCAAGATGCCGGACACCGTCGCGGCAATCGGTTGCATCCTGATCCGGCACGATGGCCGCGAAGTGCCGGACACACTCGACGCGCTGTTTGATTACCCGGGCTTCCACGTGAATATGGGCTCGACCATGAACAATTCCAGCGCCAGCCAGCAGGGCATCCAGTATCTCGGCAGCGAGGGCACGCTGATGGTTACTCTTGGCGCGGACATGACCTTGACCACCGAGACTCCAAGCGAAGGCTACCAATCCCAAATCGAGCCCTGGCCTTTGAAGCTGCAAGAGCAATTCTGGAGCGAGGGCAAACATCGCGAGGAGTCGAAGCCCTACGTGCGGACAGAAGGGTCCTTAGACTTCAAGGCGAGTGGCCCGGATGCAACCGTCTTCCATCTGAGCGAATTCTTCGATTCCGTTCGAAGCCGGCGCGAACCTTTGGAAGACGCCGAGATGGGGCACCGCTCGGCAGCCACCGGCCACATGGTGAACCTCTCCGTTCGTAGCGGGAAGAAGATGGTTTGGGACGCCGCCAGCGGCACGGCCAGAGAAACCTAGTTCTCAGCTCTCAGCCATCAGCATTCAGCGAGCAGTAGGGGGACGGCTTGCCGTCCCCCATTCATCGCCGCGAATGCGTCGCGCAACGGGGGTAGGGCAAGCCGTACCCCTACAATTGCGCATGGTCGTTGCGGGCCGTTCGCTGATAGCTGATAGCTGAAGGCTGACAGCTTCTCTAATTCACCCAAGGGCGTGAGGCTTTGTAGGTAGCTACCCGTTCCGGGAGCCAATCCCTCAACTCGGACGTCAAGTAAAACCGCGGCAACAGCAGATCCTCGTCAGTCCTTATGACTCCTTCACTAAGAGCAGTTGTTGCTAGAGGAGTCTGCGGATAGATGCGCAGGCCGACGGTAATCTTCAAGGCCTCGAGATTCAGGGAATCGGCAAACGAAAGGCTCTCCTCGACGCTGTGTTTCGTCTCCCCGGGCCCTCCCAACAGTAAGAATCCCATCCGCTCTATTCCCGCCTGCGCGAACATCTTTGAGGCTGCGCGCACCTCTTTTTTGTTGAATCGCTTGTCGAGGCTGCGCAGCATCCTGTCAGAGCCGCTCTCGAAACCAAAACTGATCTGGCGGCATCCGGCCTGTCTCATGAGCTCCACAAGGTCTGTATCGATCCATTTTGGGTAAATAATGCACCAGAGATTGAGGTCGAGTTCCGCCTGAACCACTTGGCGGCAAAGGTCCTTTGCATAAGTGGGCGGAAGGTTGAACGTGTTATCGACGAAGTTGAAGTTTCGGCATCCAGTCTCCCTCAGTTCCGCCAGCCACTTCACGATTCGGTCAGGCGAACGTCTTCGAACCGATTTCCCCTCGATCGCGCCGGTCGAACAAAAGGTGCAGTCCAAAGGACAACCTCGCCTGCTCTGCACCGGCACCCAGAGGTCGCGCTTGACAGCGAGGGGAGGAATCCAAGTGCTGGGCTCCGGGAGAGGCAGATCATCCAGGTTCTTTTCAAAGTAACGTAGGGGCGGTTCGCGAACCGCCCCTACATCGGCTACGCGAGCGGGCTGACCTGGGAGGGAAATCCCTGGAATGTCCGAAACTTGCGCACCCTTGCCTATTCGCTCCACAAGGAGAGGGAAAACAACCTCTCCTTCGCCTCCAATTCCCATGTCTGCGCCCAGGTACCGCAGCGCGCTTTCGGGGAAAATACTGTAACCGGCGCCACCCAGAATAATTGGAACATCGGACAAGCTCCGGCAACTCGCAATGACCTCCCTGACCGGAGCAAGGAGGAACCGGGGGTGCGGCATGTTTTGGTCATCGATGTTCCGTACAGAAATGCCAATGAGGTTGGGGCGGAAGTCCACGATGGACCTCCTGATGCCTGACTTCGGGTCTCCTTCGAACATCAGGTTCAGCAAGGCCACTTCGTTGCCGGCATTTCGGGTTGCTGCCGCCACACAGGCAAGTCCCAAGGGCAGAGTAGGCATGGTCATCGTTTCGGTGTTGGCAGAGATCAGCAGAACCATCACGAACTCACCTCGCCCGCCCGCCGTCCCGACTGCACTCCCGCATTCTCATTTTGGCATCCCATCTGGATGCAATTGTACACCCTACACCTCGCTCTCAAAAACGGGAGTCGGCCGGATGCACGGCAGGCTCCACTCTGTTACTATTACCTGGGAGGAACCAAGACCTCAATGGCTCGTCGGCAATCAACAATTCGGAAGCAACACGTCTCAGCCGAGTACGGCTATAAAGTCATCTATGAGCAGCTCTTGGAAGGCGGCTACCAAGTGATCGTTCCCGCCTTGCCCGGCATCGTGACCTATGGCCGGACGCTTGAGGAGGCGCGCGAGATGGCGGAGGATGCGATCCGATGCCACCTCCGGGCCCTGTTGAAGGATGGCGAGGATATTCAAAGCATGTCGTCAAGAGCATCGTCCGCCAGGCAGGCTTGACCAACCAAGAGTTCGTTAGGCAGTTGCGCGAAGCTGACCAGGTACTCCTTGTCCTGCGGTGGCACGAAGCCGCCCGGCACGACCTTGCCCATGAACACCGCGCCGGCGAGCAGGATCGCGTACACGGCCATCATCAGCGCCTTGCGGTTGATAACCCCTGTCACGCCCTTGCCGTACTTCTCCGAGCCGCGATGAAACACCTTGTTGAAGCCGCGGAAGAAGCCACCGAACACCCGGTCCATGCCGCGCGTCAGCCAGTCCTTCGGCTCGTTATGGCCCTTCAGTAACAGCGCTGCAAGCGCCGGTGAGAGCGTCAGCGAGTTGAACGCGGAGATCACCGTTGAAATGGCGATGGTCATGGCGAACTGCTTGTAGAACTGCCCCGTCAGGCCGGACATGAACGCGAGCGGCACGAACACGGCCGTCAGCGTCAGCGCGATCGCCACGATAGGCCCGCTCACTTCGCGCATGGCCTGATAGGTCGCCTCTCGCGCCGATAGCCCTGCCTCAATATTCCGCTCGACGTTCTCTACGACCACGATGGCGTCATCGACCACGATCCCGATCGCGAGCACCATCCCGAACAAGGACAGTGCGTTGATCGAGAATCCGAAGGCCAGCAGCAACGAGAACGTACCGATAATCGATACCGGCACCGCCAGCAACGGGATGATCGACGCACGCCATGTCTGCAGGAACACGATCACCACGAGCACCACCAGCGCGATGGCTTCCACCAGCGTATGAACCACCGCTTCAATGCTCGAGCGCACGAACTGCGTCGGGTCATAGACGATCTGGTACTCGACACCAGCCGGCATGTCGAGCTGCAGTTCCTTCATGGTCTTGCGGACTTCGTCCGAAATCTGCAGCGAGTTCGCACCCGGCTGCTGGTTGATTGCCATCGCGACGGCGGTCTTGTTGTCGAGCAACGAGCGCAAGCCATAT